>VBPK01000055.1 GCA_005877225.1 Nitrososphaerota archaeon | reverse complement strand
CCTCCTCGTCGAGCCCAAGAAGGTCGCGGCTGTCTGTGCATACGGTTCGACGGTCGTCGGCTAAGCGAGAGATGACTCCGACTACGACGTGATCATCGTCGTCAAGAAGTTCCGCGGGGGCGTCAGGTACAGATACCTCGAGGCAGCGGTTCCGGCCTCCGCGCTGATTGTCGACGAAGAGCTGCTCGTGGGCGACGCGAAGGAGGCGTCGCTGGGGGAGTTCGTCATCGGGAGGCTTCTAAACATCTACGAGCCGATCACCGGGGCCGAGTTACTCAACCATCTCGAGATCCAGTACAAGAAGCGCGTAATCT
>VBPK01000254.1 GCA_005877225.1 Nitrososphaerota archaeon | reverse complement strand
CGCAAGTACCCAAACGTCCTCTTCTCCCAGTGGTGCAACTACTCGATGGAGGTCCTCGAAGTTTCGTTCAAGGAGCTGAACGAGCTGAGCGAATTTCAGGCCGTCCAAGAGGACATCCAGCAGTACCTAACCAAGCTGGGGACCAAGATCGCGAGAAAGTCCTTCAGCGGTTCGAATACTCAGATCATAGTTCACGAATGCATCTGCGACACGGTCTACAAGAGTGTGACTTCCGTCCTGGAGAAGCACAACTGCCTCGAGCTCCAACCAACCACCTACCATGAAGGATGGGAGTGGTACAGAATGATCTCCTTCAGCCAGAAGGACATCAAAGCTGCCTTCGATGAGCTTGCAAAGTTTAGCGAGTTCAAGATTACCTCAAGGTCATCCCGCCCCGACTATTCGTTGCGTGAAACCTTTGTCGTCTCCACGAACAAGCTCTTCGGCGAGCTGACGGGGAAGCAGCGCGATGCGCTGGTGGCGGCCCTCGACAACGGCTACTACAGGGTGCCGAAGAAGGTCACAACAGACGCAATCGCCCATCAGTTGGGGCAGCCGAGGACGACCTACGAAGAGCACCTGCGAAAGGCGGAGAGCAAGGTCCTGCGTTCCGTCGCCCCATACCTCGAGCTAACGAAGAGCAAGACCTGAGTCACTCGGCGGCCACTTCACCTTCCGCCCGGTTCAAGAGCCGGCTTCTGATACGACTCAGATGAATGCCTCAAAGTTAAGACTTGGAATATGGAACGTAGTTATTGTCGCGCTGATTGGACCAATGGGATTTGCGAAGGTCAGCAAGAAAGATCAAATTCCGACAAGTCTAAGACGTGTCACAGAAAAATAGATCTGAAGACGAATAATGGACTTGACGGAAGCCTCCTCTGATCTTGACAAGCCGTCGCTTTGTCCGAGAGACTTGGTCAGCAACGAATATCTAGCGAATCCAGTTATCAGGTTCAAGAAGGGCCCGCATTGAAGCAACGAACACTCGTAACGCTAATCGGGATTGCTGTTCTGATTCTTGCAGCGGTGGTCTATGTTACGATCACCTCAGCCGGTTATTACACGACCAAATTGCAGTGCACTGACTCTGGATTTGTCGTGTATTCAGTAAAAGCAGTCAATGGCTCATCCACCACCTACAAAACGGCTACCACGACTACAGCTACAGTTTATGCCACGACTACCACTAACTCAGCCACGGTGGGGCAGGTCATAACAGCAACCAAAGCAGTGCGCGAACTCGATTATACACTTCCCAATGGTGCGACAATTGTCTCGGTTTCTTCGGTCCATTCCTGCACATACGTCAAGTGAGGCGAATCCGTACCTTCGCCATCCACATTCTGAAACCAGCGGCGTACCCCCGCTGACCCGAAGGCTGGCCTGCCTCCTCCAACGCGAAAGGCGTAACCGGGGGATTGACGCTGTACTTCGCACCGGGCCCGAGATCGGGATGAACCGCGTCCAGATGCCATCTTCCATCGGGTTGGCGCTTCTCCCGCAGGACCTTCAACCCGTACTCTAAGCGCCTGTCATCTCCGTAGCCGAGCGCTGTCAAGACATCGAGCCCGACGAGGATATCGTAGTAGTAGTGAGTGGGGTAATGAAACCTGAACCACGGCGCATACTTCCTGCTCCCCTCCTTGTGCAGCCTCCGTTCGAGGTAGAACTCGCTACCTCGCTCCACCGACCTCTTCATCGAGCGCGTCAATCTCTCTCGGCCCAGGGCCCCAAAGGCGGCTAGTGCTTCCCAACAGTCCAGAGTGCCCTTCTCGGAATCGAAACAGTGCCAGCCTCCGTCCGCCTTCTGCTCATCGACTAGCCAGTCGAGAGCCGAACGAACTCTCCTGTCATCTCGATAGCCTGCACGGATGAGTATTCTAGAGAAGTTCCCGGTGAGGCAAAAGTGGCTGACCTTCCGCCCAAACCCGCCTTCCGGCATCGCGTTTCGCTCGAGGAGAAGCTCGCAAGTCTTGCGCATCCCTGAGACTTTGGCGGTGAGACCAAGGTCGCCCAGGACTATCCATTTCCAGGTCGTGTTGTCGTACTTTGGGTAGTAGGGCGCGTCAGGCGCACCCCAGTACCCGTCTGGCTTCTGTGTCCGCAGAATCTCCGCTGCCCAACCCCGTAGAGGAATCGCTGCACGGGCCTCTTCGACCGCCGGGTCTTCAGGCGCGAAGTCCATGAGGTCGACTAGAGCGTGGTAACGCACTGCGGGTTGGTCGCCTTCAAGCAACCAATCCAGGACGCGGCTTCGAGGAATCACCCACCCCCACTCGGTTGGGCGAAGCTCGCTGTCCTAATCAGGTTTGCCTGGCACCTCTCAGGCGAGCCACCACACTGTTGAAGGCGCGAATGTATTCGACCGCGAACCTGTCGGCGTTCTTCTCGGTTCCTCTGTGCTTCCCCCCGACCGACCTGATGTGGTGGTAGAATTCATGCAGGATTACGAAGGGGTCGTAGAGAAACTCCCGCTTCGCTGCGAGAATCTCTCTCCTCTCCGGAGAGTAGACCGCCCGCACC
>VBPK01000054.1 GCA_005877225.1 Nitrososphaerota archaeon | reverse complement strand
TGAGGTACGCCTTCGCACGCTCGACCGCCGAATCGAATCCCTCCACCGCCCGCGCATCCGTCCTGGCGATTATGATGATCTCGGATGCGTTTGCCTCCCTCGCGGAGACGAGCTTCTTCACCATCTCGTCTATCTCGACCACCTCCTTCCCCTCCAGGTGCCCGCACCTCTTCGGCATCACCTGGTCTTCGATCTGGGCAGCCGCCGCCCCCGCGCGTCCAAGCTCCCTCACCGCTCGCATTACGTTGACTGCCTCCCCGAATCCGGTGTCCACGTCGACGATGAGCGGAAGCTGGGAGACGTAGATGACCCTCCGAGCCGCCTCGGCGACTTCAGTCATCGTGGTGACGCCCAGGTCGGGCATCCCCAGAAGGTTTGCGAAGCCGCCCCCGGAGAAGTAGATCGCCTTGAACCCGGCCCTCTCGGCGAGCTGCGCCACGATAGGGCTGAAGACGCCCGGCGCCACCACTATGCTTCTCCCGGAGATGAGCCTCCGCAGAGAGGATGCGGCACTCGTCTGGGGTTTCACTCGAGACAGTACCATTCCATCTTCTCGACACGATTAAAGCATTCAAGAGGTGTCGTTCGAAAGATGAACCCTTGCGTGTAGGGTTGTGGGATTGCAGTGCGAGCAATACAGCAGTGGAATGAAAGGTTTATGTGGTAGAAATGGCGTCCCACGGTGGGTCAGGTTGAGTGTAACTACGGTGGTAGAGAAGAAGGGCAGGGTGGTGATACCGTCGAGAGTGCGCAAGCAACTAGGCATCAAGGCGGGTATGGAACTCGAGATTAACGTGAAGGGCGGAGGGATCTTCATGCGACCAAAAAGAAAGGTTTCTGCGAAGGACTTGCTCGGGATAGCGGGGAAAGAGAGGGTCGACTTGGACGAGGTCGAAGATTCGCTTGCTTCCGGTTAGTCGTCCTGGCGAAGCAGTTGGTCGCAAGGTTCGTCGATTCTAACATCTTCGTCTACGTAATCATGAACGATCCAGCCTATGCAAAGAAATCAGTCGCCATTCTTACCCGGTTCGAAGACGGAGAGGAGATGGGTTGGACATCCACGCTGGCTCTAAGCCAAGTCTTCGCACACCTTAGAAGGAGAAAGAAGTACCATGAGATTGATATCTTCTACGAGTACCTCGAGGGTAGTGCGCTAAGCATAACTGATACGACACGAAGCGATTTCGATCACGCTCGGGAAATGAAACACGAACTCAATCTGCCATGGAGCATGTGGGATGACCTGGTTCTCGTTTCACAGATGGAGAGGCTGAAAGTAACCGAGATTTACTCCAACGACAGCGACTTCGACATGTTGAAAGGCTTAAAGAAAATCTTTTGAATATGTCAACCCACCATCGCGTTGCTCGATGAGTGCATATGTTGCGTTCGCCGCCTCATCGGCCGAGGGCGGATGTCGAAGCTTGTATGGCTCCCGATGAGACTTTGCGAAGGACATCTCGAGGGAAGGCACTATCAATGGCCGCTTATTTTCTGCGCCGTTAGCATAAGATCCTCGGAACACAGCCTTTTGTTTCCATTGATCTGCCCTCCGCCGCCAGTCGTTGTAGATGTGTTGGGGCATTGGTTAATGAGAACAGCCGGTGTGACGGTCAGGCAATTCTCCACAAAGAATCCTGTTGCACCCGGCACTCGTCTGGGGTTTCACTCGAGACAGTACCATTCCGTCTTCTCGACACGATTAAAGCATTCAAGAGTGTCCTTCGAAAGGTGAGCCTCCTATATACTATTCACCCAGCGCCTCGGGACATCGTCTTCAAGCACGGAACCGGCGGAACAATAACAACTGCCTTGAGGAAACTGTCTCGGCTAACTAGGATTCGAATTGGAGCGCCTCGGTAAGTTAGCCGGACCCCTTGCCGAGCCAAGGAGTGCACGTTCTATCTCATTGAATTCGCAACTCCAACGAGTGCGGCGAATAAATAACCCGGAGGAAGCCGAGACGACGACTTCGTGGGGAAGTTTGTAGGATTGTAGACGGGATGCTTATATATTCGTCTACAATATGTATACAATGATGTCGGTGGTCAGCGTAAGGGTGGACAAGCGAGTGAAGGAGAGGCTCGAGAGGAGCGGGATAGAAGTCTCCAAAGAGGTCAAGAAACACCTGGAGGATCTCGCGTGGCAGCTCGAACTCAAAGAGAGGCTCAAGCGCTGGGAGAAGTTTCTGGACGACATGCCCCCCTCAAAGCAGGGTTATGCGGCCAGGAGCGTGAGAGAAGACCGTGAGAGTCATTGATTCTTCATCTCTTGCAAAGTTCACGCTGAAGGAGCCGAGCTGGGAGCTCGTTAGGAATGTTCTCTCCGAGCGATGCATCAGCATCGAGCTTTCGGTCAAGGAAGTGGTGAACAGCATCTGGAAGCGTGCCCTTATGCACGAGCTGACGCTTGAAAGGGCAAGGCAGACGCTTGCAAGGTTTCTGAGCGAGAGGCCCTTCGAAATCACTGAGCAGGGTGAGCTGTACGAGGAAGCTTTCAAGATCGCGCTCAAGACCAAGAGCACTATCTACGACTCGCTCTACGTCGAACTCGCGCGGAGGAAGAGTTTGGTCTTGGTTACCTCTGACAGAGTTCAAGCAAGGGTTGCGAAGGAGACAGGCGTCGAGACCCTTTTCATTGAATGAAACGAAGTGAGGCTCGTCGAGATTAGGAAGGAACGGCGTGGCGTAGAAGACATGGTCTGGTCCCATCGTCGGCCCCCGCCTTGAAGGGCTGGAAGATTTATGTGAACGATTCCGTCATGTAGGCTATGAGCCTCTCGCCTGGCCTCTACGAGGCCTACGGAACCCTCTACGATAAGTTCTCGACAGACCTCTTCACGTTCGAGGATTTTAGAAAGACGACGTCTCTCGGCCTCGCGTCCAGCCTGAAGTGTGCGAGCCTTCTAAGGGCCAGAGGGTACATGATCATCTTCTCGAGGTCTGGTAGGACGAGGAAGTACAGGCTCCTTTCGCCTGAGCAGGCTCTCTTCGCGCACCTCCACATGAAGAATCTGGGGGCGGTCAGGCAGCAGAGGTACGTTCACCTCCTGGTTGGTGTCTGCATGCAGCTACACAGGTCGAGCCTCGGTCTCCTCGGTGTGTGGCTCTTCGGCTCCGTGGCGCGGGGGGAGGCCCGCCCGAACAGCGACGTCGACCTGCTCGTGGCTGCGTCGGGTCTGAAGGGAAGCAGGTCGCGGATGGCCGACGCTGCCATGAGTTTTGTGAACGTGGGGAGTGAGAAGATCTTCTTCTTCCGTAACGGCTTCGTCACTGACGTCTCCCTCTACCCGATGACAGAGGAGGAGCTCGGTCGCTTCTACCCGATAATGCTCGACGTCCTGGACCAGGGCGTAATAATCTACGAGAGGGGAGAAATCCTGAGCAGGGTCGCCCGGTCGATGAAGGAGTGGCTCTCGGCGATGCGCGTAAGGAGGGTCGCCTTGAAGAGCGGCTGGATGTGGCTCCTCCCCCCTGACCTGAAGGTTGGTGAGCCGGTCGGAGTTCAGAAAACTGTCAAGGGCATACCTCGCCCAAGCTGAGCTCAGGCTCGAGTCGGCCGCGAGGGCGATGAAGCGAGGGGATAACGCCTACTGTGTAAGGCTGAGCGCCGAATGCGTGGAGCTCTCGACGAAGGCCCTGCTCAGGTCGAGGGGCGTGGAGTACCCAAAATTCCATGATACATCCCCGGCCCTCCTCGCCCTCAAGGACGGTCTGCCGGAGAAGGAGGCCTCGTTTCTAGCCAAGGCATCGGAGGAGCTCAGCCGCAAGCGGGCGCTGGCGATGTACGGAGATGAGGCAAGGGGCCTCGGCCCTGATGAAATCTTTGAGGAAGAGGGACGCCAGAGAAGCCTATGACACGGCCGCTGAGTCGCTCCGGGTATGCAGCAGGCTGGCATCAAAAAAGCGTCGATGAATATTATCAGGTCGGTCGCCATCCTGGTGATCAGCCGAGTTCCTCTGACCCCGCCGGGAGGAAGGCTGGTATTCCACAGAAGCAGGAGTAGGCCACAGGAAGAAGGATTGAGAAATCGAAGCCGATTCCATTGAAGTACTCAGCCTCCTCGGTGAATCCCAGTCGAACCCGCCTTTCTGCCCCCAGCATCTTCCCACTGGGCGGCCATTCCTAACTCTCACTGTGGAGGTGGTTGGAGCTCCGCGATGCTCGTGCTGGCAAAACCATCTCTTGTAATCTTTATGTTACCGACTAAATATTACCAAAATGATGGAAGTCGTCAGCGTCAAGGTCGACAGTGACACGAAGCAAAGGATGCGGAGACTCTCCCGCGTCAACTGGAGCGAGACCATAAGGAGGGCGATAGAGAAGACCATCGAGGAAGAAGAGTTGAGGGAGCGGAATGTCAAACCGAGGGACGTCAGGAAAGCAAGGCTGATGGCTGACTCGATCAGAAGGCCGTCCAAGGGTTGGGATTCGACGAGAGAGATAAGAAAGTGGAGAGACCGAAGAAGATAGCGGTCGTGGACGCCTCCGTCGCAGTGAAGTGGTTCGTGGAGGAAGAGTTCACGAGGCAGGCCCTGAGGGTAATCGAGGACTACGAAAGTCAGTACGTCGATATCCGGTCGATGCAATAATTGATGCCCTTCGAAGTTCTGAACGCGCTAAGATACAACCCCGAGCTGGGAGAAACCGAGATTGAAAAGGCGGCCGACGCTCTTTCGCGATTGAGGATCGCTCTCTATCCCGTGTTGGGCGACCTGAAGGAACTGTGCATGAAAGCCGCATTCAAGCACGGGCTGAGCGTCTACGACGCGTCCTATCTCTCCCTGAGTCGGCTGCTCAACAGTAGCCTCTACACGGCAGACGAAAAGTTCATCGCGAAG
>VBPK01000053.1 GCA_005877225.1 Nitrososphaerota archaeon | reverse complement strand
CTTTCCGAAAGGCTCTGTTTGATCGCTTTACCGATTTCGAGAGCCTCCTTCTCTGTTAGCTTACTCTTCTTAGCTACCGTATCAAGCACTTCCAGCTTCCTGGCGTACTCCCACATTGCCTGCCTGGCCACCTCACTCCACTTAATCTCAGGATGACTCTTCATTACCCTGTGAAGCTCTTCTGGGACGGCAAGCGTGACGTTCACCAACTCGGTCGCCTATGTGCAATAAGTAATTGCACATACTAATAAGCACAGTGGAAAGCTTCGGCGAGGGACACGCCTCACCGGTACTAGTCACCCTTAAGGGGTATCTTTGGTCCTCGTGACGCCAGAACCAAGAGCCTTTCTGACCACAGAGTTGTTCGGATTCGATGTAACGGAATAGATTGACGCTTGTCCACTAAGTGCGATACATCCATCTCTCTCACGATGTCCATTTTCTGATTGATGGGTTACAATTGGCACAGCTCGTGGGTTCCGCATGGTCTCTTGCGCGACGTACCACAAACGACTGGCGTAAGGACCAGCTGAGCTATCGCATACTGCAATCGAGGGAAACTTATTTACTGTAAGGACAGCGTACCCTCGCTCTAAAGATGGCCGAGTTTATCAGTCCTGTAATTCGGAGTTTACAGAGAGAGGCCGAGACAAATTCCGAGCTTTTTTGGGCAAAGGAGGCGGAAAAGCTTCATTGGTTCCAAAAGTGGCAACGCGTGTTTGAGTGGGAGCCTCCCAGGTTCCGCTGGTTCAGTGGCGGTCTCACAAACCTGAGCTACAACTGTCTAGACCGTCATGTCCAGAACGGATGGGGTGGGCACGCCGCCCTCGTAGCCGAGAATGAGCGCGGCGAAAGACGAGTTTACACTTATTTCCAGCTTCTTCACTCCGTGAAGAGGGTCGCCGCCGCTCTCAGAGGTATGGGAGTCAAGAGGGGCGACCGAGTCGCCGTCTACATGCCAACAATCCCCGAGGCCATAATCGCAATGCTCGCCATAACTAGAATTGGTGCCATACACTTGGTCGTCTTTGCTGGTTTTGGGAGTGGGGCGATCGGGGAGAGAGTAAGACTTTCAGGAGCCAAGGTCCTGTTAACTGCGGATTTGACCTGGAGAAAGGGCCGCGAGACTCAGCTCTGGAGCATCGTGCAGGAGGCACTGAGTGAACCAACCTCATCTGTCGAACAAACTGTTGTCTTGCCGCGTCAGGTTGACAAGACTCCGAGCCTACAAGCGGGGCGCGATATTACTTGGGGAGAATTTCTCGCTCAAGGCGAGGGGCAATCGACGGACTACGAGCGGATGGAAGCGAACGAGCCCGCCTTCATTCTGGCGACTTCCGGGACGACGGCCAAGCCCAAGCTGGCTGTACACGTCCACGGCGGCTATCAGGTCTGGATAAGGAGCGCGGGTGAATGGGTCTTCGGAGAGAAGCCAGAGGATATCTGGTGGTCGACGTCGGACATAGGATGGATTGTAGGTCACAGCTACATCGTGTACGCCCCTCTACTCTTCGGGTCGACGACGGTAGCCTACGAAGGAGCCCTCGACCACCCTGGACCGGAGACCTTCTATCGGATAATAGAGGAGAATGGCGTAACGGGCGTATTCACCGCTCCCACCGCTGCGAGACTCTTGGCGAGGTACGGAAGTGAGGTTGCTAAGCGCTTTGACCTGAGAACGGTGCAACGCGTCTTCTCCGCTGGAGAGGTGCTCAACCCTCCAGTGTGGAGGTGGTTGCAGAAGGAGGTCTTCGAGGACAGAATTCCGGTCATCGACCACATGTGGCAGACGGAGACTGGCGGCCCGATCTTTGGAAACCCGTACGGCCTTTGCCTTTTGCCGATTAAGCCAGGGTCAGCCGCGCTGCCTCTGCCAGGTATCTCGTTCGAGATTCGTAACCCAGATGGGACCCGGTGCCCGCAAGGACAGAAGGGAATCGTGGTAATCACCCGACCCTTCCCCGGCCTTACACCAACAATCTGGGGGGACGAGGAGAGGTATGAGAAGGATTACTGGGGTCGCATCCCCGGTGCATATTTCACCGGCGACTCCGCGTATGTAGATGAGGATGGGTACATATGGTTCAGCGGGCGGGCCGACGAAATCATAAAAGTGGCTGATCACAGGATAGGCACGATCGAGGTGGAGAACGCTTTTCTGCAGCACGCGGCTGTTGCGGAAGCCGGAGTCACCGGTCGCCCGGATGAACTCCGAGGATCGATAATCTCCGCCTTCGTTGT
Source organism: Nitrososphaerota archaeon (assembly GCA_005877225.1). Taxonomy (GTDB): domain Archaea; phylum Thermoproteota; class Nitrososphaeria; order Nitrososphaerales; family Gagatemarchaeaceae; genus TA-13. The sequence continues at coordinate 2,925 of VBPK01000053.1, read as the reverse complement.
AGTGAAATCAGGCTACAAGCCCACAGAACAACTCCGCAAGGAGCTAAAGGAGACGGTTCGAAGAGAGCTCGGCCCGGTTGCGGTGATCGGGGAGGTGAACTTCGTCACGATGCTCCCCAAGACACGGAGTGGGAAGATCATGAGGCGTGTCTTGAAGGCGGTCGTCCTCAACGAAGACCCAGGAGACGTCTCAACTATCGAGTATGAAGAGTCCGTCGAGGAGGCACGTAACGCGTGGCAGGAGATGAAGCTGCAGATCAGCGAAGGTCAGAGAGCGAAGAGCTGAACTATACCAGGCGGAGGCGCAATGAACCCCATGCACGGCAACCGCTTTGCACCCGAGTTTGATGAGATGCCGCGGGTCGGATTTGAAGCGACCTTTGTAGGCTCAAATCCAACTTCCATATGGCAGAAGACGTTGGGACACGAGCAAGCTCCCGAAAGCAATAAATGGTTTGCATTCAATTGAAATCTTGTGGCCAAGAGAGGCTATCCGGACCACCAGCCGCGGATACCCCCAGGATGGAGGCTTGCCACCGTCGAAAAATGGCCCATAAACACCATGCACGGCCCAGGACTCAGGCCCACTGATTGGCATTTCAAGACCTCCGGTCAGGTCAGGAAGCCGCTCTCGCTCCCCTACGACGAGTTCGTTCAACTGCCGCATATCACGAAAAAATTCGACCATCATTGCATTGATGGCTGGAGTTACCTCGGAAACGAATGGACAGGCGTGGACATGAACACGATAATCGAGATGACTCGACCCAACGAGGGCGTGAAGTACGTGCACGTCGAGGGCGAGAACGAGTACAGCGCCACGCTCCCTCTCGGTCAGGAATTGATGCTTGCCTTCAAGCGGAACGGCGAAGCGCTCCCGCGTGCGGGCGGCTGGCCGGTCAGGCTGGTTGCTCCTGGCGAATTCGGCTACAAGAGCGTAAAATGGGTGCAGGAGGTAAGATTCATCACAGAATGGGAAGAAGATTTCTGGAACAAGAAGCTGATCGGTTGGGGTGAGCCTCCGATTGATCCTGCGCTGAACCCCTGGAACGTCAACAACGAGGAGAGAAAGGCCGGTCTACGGAAACTGTTCACCCACCTCCTAGAAGAGAAGCGGCGCGAGAAATTGGAGCGAATGCGCAAGTCAGGGGAGATTCCCGCTTGAACGAGGCCGGCAGGCCCTCTTTTTCTCTGTGCAGAACAAGCGAGCTGCAGGAAGGTGAAAGGAGGAAGTTCGTGGTGAATGGGAACGAAGTACTCCTGGTCAAGATCGACGGCGAAATCTTTGCCGTCGAGCCCATGTGCACCCATGACGGGACAGACATATCACGCGGGAAGTTCGACCCGGTTTCTGGAATAATCGAGTGTCAGAAACACTTTGCCAGGTTTGACATTCGGACAGGAATCCCTCTGGTCGGGCCCTTCGGTGCCGACGGCGATACACAACCGCCTCTTCGCCTCTATAAGATCAGGATCGAGAATGATCATGTGCATCTCGAAGCAAATCAAGAGTGGGGAGTCATCTAAGAGGGCTCCTTAGACGACAGAAGACCCCAGGTGAATTTCCACGACCAAGCAAAAGTTCACGCGGTACAGGGCAGCGGCGGTCCAGTACGACCCGACGCTTCACATGAAGGAGAAGAACGAAGCTGCCCAGCTCAAGCTGACGATCGAGGCAGCCCGCAGCGGGGCGAAACTGATCGTGCTGCCTGAAATGAATCAGGTGGGCTACTGTTTCACTTCTAGGGAAGAGATCAGCCCGTACGTCGAACCGGTACCAGGACCGACGACTGAAAGATACGCCGAGGTAGCTCGCAGGCATGAGGCCCACATAGTCGTCGGCCTGGCGGAGGTGGATTCAGAGACAAAGAACTACTACAATTCGCAGGCATTGGTCGGCCCAGACGGCTTCATCGGAAAGTATCGCAAAACGCATTCATACATCTCAGAACCCAGATGGGCCAAAGACGGCAATCTAGGATTTCCGGTCTTCAATACCGAGATCGGCAACCTCGGGATGCTCATCTGCATGGACTACCACTTCTTCGAATCCAGCAGGATGTCCTCGTTGAAAGGTGCTGATGTGATGTGTTTCTCCACGAACTGGCTCGATGAAAGGGGTCCCGCGCCTGTCTGGATGACCCGGTCGTTCGAGAACGGGATCTATGCGGTGTGCGCCGACAGGTGGCGGCTCGAGAGGGGGATACAATTCACCGGCGGAAGCTGCATCCTGAACCCGGATGGGTCTATCCAGAGCTGGAGAGACGCGGGGGATGGAATAGTCTACGGGGAGATCGACATCGACCGGGCGAGGGAGAAGGAGTTTCCGGTGGGGGGTGATGACAAGCTCAGAGACCGCTTGCCTGAAGAGTACATGCGCGTTACCCAGAGCACATATCTCTGGAGTCCCCAGAAATTTTTCGCGCTCTATGGTGACCGGCGGCTGCCCGAGGGGAAAAAATCAGTCGTAACGATTGCACAAATCCTGCCTCGCAGATTGGCGGTAGACAAGAACGTTCAGAGAATCTCTGAGATAGCCGAGAAGGCAAAATCCACCGCCGGGTGCGAGCTGCTGGTCATCCCAGAATTAGCTACGACAGGCGTCCTCACCAGTAAGAGCGAGGCCGACAACGCGGCCGAGAGCTTGGATGGCGACACGATGAAGGCCATCACCTCCATCGCAAAGAGAAGTGACCTCTTTCTCGTGACCAGCGTCGTCGAACGCGATGCGAACCGGCTTTACAACACGGCAGTACTCGTCGGCAAGAAAGGGGTAGTAGGAAAGTATCGGAAGATCCACCTGAACTACCGAGACAGAGTATGGGCAACTCCCGGCAACCTGGGGTTCCCCACGTTCGACATCCCCGTCGGCAGGATAGGCCTCGCAGTAGGGCACGACAGCATGTTTCCAGAATCCTTCAGGTG
>VBPK01000052.1 GCA_005877225.1 Nitrososphaerota archaeon | reverse complement strand
GGCCTGGTGGACAGACGTACAGGAGCGGTACACGTCAAACGCACTGATTACATCAGCAACTCTCACACCCACCTCGCTCAGCTTGACCGTCAAGGACACGGGAAACCAGTCGACCAAGCTAAGGTTGGTCGTGGTGGCGCCTCTCGCGACTCCCTTGATAGTCGCGGAGCATGACCGTCCCCCAGCAGTTCTCTTCGGGTCGGCGATCTTCATCGTCCTCCCGAACGCAACCCTCCTTCCAATCCAGAAGTACATCCTGACGGCTCATCAGCAGGGAGTGGGAGCTGAGGACGTCGTGACAGCACTCGCCAGCGGGGGGTACAACCTCACTGCTGGAGCATCAGCGACGCTCGGCTACAAGGGGACCATAACACTCGGGTTCAACCTCCACATCGTTCAGCCGCTCCAGGGGGGCCAGTCGATCGTGCCGGGGCAGCAATACCTGGTGTCTGTGCTAGGAGACGAAGCATTAGCTAGCCAAGTCGTGGTGGCCGGACAGTAGGCCACCTCCCTCTGTTTTTCAATCTCTTTCATAATGACATCGAGAACTATTTTCTCTGGTTTGCCTCGGACTGGGCGGATCACTACTTAGTCGGCCGGCTTCGGCGAGATTGAGTGCTATCCCGACTGGAGAGTAAAACAGGTCAAGAAACTCAAGCGGAGCAGCAGCTGGTCCTCGTAGTCCGCGGATAGCTTCGTGCGGAACTTTTGGCACTGCATCGGGAGACATCTCATGAGAAACCCCCCTCGCCGTCTCGTCTGTTCATTCAAACGTGACGGGGCTCTCTTTCCTCACTTGAATCGAGCCCTGGGTCCTCCGCCGACGAAACGGGAGCGCTAAGCAAGACGCTCTGCGCCACCTTCCTGGCGGCGAACGGCCCTCAGCCCTTTCCCTGTGAAGCTGTCAAGCCACACCACGCTCTCCTGAGCACGAGGCTCGGCCTCGAAGAGTTCGACCGCCATGAACATTCCCGACTGCGCTTGTCGGGAGCCGGCTCGGGCGGCCTCCCCCATCTCCGCCTCACCAACGGCGAGAGAGTTGCCACCCTCTTCGGGAGGCGGTCTGTTAATCTGGCATGACTCGACCGTCTGACAATTTGGGTAGATTCTGTTGACCTGACCCGATATGACGGCAATTGCAGCAGCAGCAGCAGGCAACGGGTCACTTGTAGACTACATCGGATTCTCTGACTTTGCCGACGACCTTCAGGCCGATCGACTGCCCGCTTCGGGCGCTCTTTACTGCCTTGTGCTCGACCTCCATCGACTGGACGACCTGTTCCAGACGTGTCGTGGCGCCTGCTATCGTTATCTTGTCACCCACCGCTATCGGGGCCTTCAGCTCTATTATGGCTACGGATATCTTCGGGAAGAAGTGGGCGACCCTCCCGACCTCCCGCTTCGATTCCATCATGGTTTTAGGTATCCGATTGCGCCTATTATACTTGAGATTGGAGCTAGCCGCCACTCGTCTCGCTGGGTTCCGGGTATATCACGTGAGTCACGAGGGTCCGCGAGCAGTTCGAGCAGTTCACCACGGTCTCGGCGCACCTCGTATGGTACCTTGCACTACAGGTGCACTCGAGGTAGGGCTCCGGCTCTGGAGTATCCATCACCGACTTGATCTGTTTGCCGCAGTAGAGGCAGATCCTGTTGTAGGCGAGTATGTCGCGCAGGGTGAATATACCAACGATCTTCCCCTCCTCCGTGACGAGCATTCTTCTCACACGCCTTCTGTTCATCAGGTCGACCGCCTCTCTGAGGGGCTTGTCGTGCGGAATGGTCACGGGCGGCGAGCTCATCACCTCCTTGACCGTCACGAAACTCGCGTGTAGCGATTTCGCGACAACCTTTCTCAAGATGTCCCTCTCGGTCAGGATTCCGATTCTTTCTTTGTTCTTCTCCACCACGAGGCTTCCAACGTCGTGCTCCACCATCAGCCTGGCCGCGTCCAGCACGGTTGTCTTCTCATCCACGGTTATGAGGTCACGCTTGGCAATCGCGCCCGTGCTGAAGTCGAGAGACACGAGGCGAGTGGATGGCCTGCTTTATTTAAGGGCTTGACTGCGGCTGAATTGGAGCGGTTTGAAGGGAGCTCGAAAGGCCAGCTCTGCTTTCGGGTTCGCGTTTCTGACCCTGGCGTTCTTCCTCTTCCTCTTCTATGGCAATGTGGCAGTCGGGGTGGCCTTTCTCGTCTTGGGAGTTGTCTTCGTCGTCAACGGCAACGCTCACCGGTCGCAGACAGGGAAGGCAGCTTCGAAATAGAGCGAGGGCTCCTTCGAGCCGCCGGCTACTCTATCGGCAGCAATAGCAGCGACTCTCTCTGACTTCGGTAGACCTCCACGCTTGGTCGGGTGCGGTCGACCCGACGAGTGCTTGCCATCGATTCAAAGACTGAAGCGAGTGTTTCGACCTTCTGCTCCCAGTCATCGACCTTCTCCCGAAGGTACCTCCCTCCCGGGATTACCCACGTGATCAACTTCATCGCGTGCGGAGAGTCGCCCTCATTCATGGCTACGCAGGCACGATATTCACCCTCGTGGTAGGTGCCGTAGAACTTCCTGCCTCTGAGGCTCGGGAGTTTCGATTCCAGCTCATCGAAGGCAGCCCTAGCTCCGGATGGACCGCCTTTTGCGACGACGCACATCACACTGATATCCTCAAGTTGTATCTCCGTCATGTTCATCTCCGACGATTCAAGATTTCGTAACCGACGAGAGCCAGGCCATCCCCCCATCGGAATGGTAGCTGCTCTCGAATCTCGCCTCCTTGATGTAGTTTATCTTCCACTTCTTCTGAAAACTGCTTCTGATCTCCTCCTTGGTAACCCTGCGAGGACCTCCCCAATCTGTCGGCTCCTTCTCGCTGAAGCAGAGCATGAGGTAGGTACCCCCGGTCTCGAGCGCAGAGTTCAGGCTGCCGACGAATTTCTCACGCTCCTCGTCCGAGAAGGTGTGGAAGAGTCCGCAGTCCGTGACCGTGTTGAACGTTCGCTTGAGCCGCTCAAGACGGAGAGCATCGGCTACCAGAAAGGTTACCTTCACTCTTTTCAGGGTCGCCTTCCTCTCTGCCTTCTCGATGGCGCGAGGGGCTGCGTCCACCCCCCAAACCTCCAGGCCGCGCTTTGCGAAGAAGATGGCGTTCTCCCCAGTTCCGCACCCTACGTCTAGCACCCTCCCTCGAACTTCTCCACTCTCGGCGAGCCTGACAAACTCCCGTTGCGGACGGCCCACGTCCCACGGAGGGGTCCCCCTGTAGGCGTCGTCGAAGAACGAGGTCATCGTGATTTGATTAACGGAGCTTCTTTACGGGAACCTGGACTTCCACGTTCGCCCAGGCCCGGGCGCTCCTCCAGGGGTCGCCCGTGTAGACCTCACGCGGCGGACCCGCGGACTTGTATTCCCGGTCCTTCCTTCTCTGCTCGAGCCACCCCTCCAGGCCGTAGTAGATGACGCGGGGAGAGACCTTCTCAGGGTCGAAGGTCACGCTGGCGACGAGCTGGTCGGCGAATTCTCGGAACCGGATGCCGCCCTGGGCCTCGGCCTTGGCTCCTTTGACCTCTATTGCCGCCTCCCACCTTCGTTTCTTGTCGGGAATTTCAGACTCATCCAGCATGGCGAAGAACCACCGGCCAGTTCGGACCCTATTCTTCCTCGCCCACTTCACGATCTGGTTGAACTCCTCCCGCATCATGTCGCCGCCCTCCCTGTATGGCCCGACGTAAGTTACCGAAGCTACTCGGCAGCCCGAAAATTTCTTGATCTTGAAATCAACAAGCATGATTTGCTTTCAGCTCAGCTCCTATTGCGAGCATTTACTTAAGCAGATATCCGTTGGAAAACCAGAAATACGAATGGGCGAGCAAAAGGCGCCATGGCAAGTAAGGGAGGCGTGCCCCTAGTCATCCCGTCAGAGATCTGGCAACCATTGGCTGAGGTCAGGGCGCAGCTCGACGCCCTGTGCCCCGGTCCCCCAACTCCCATCGAGGAAGCGTTGCGGGAGATCATCGTGCACTACAAACGTTGCCCGAGGACGGAGGACGAGGCGGAGGCCTTCTGTGAACGAGCGCAGGCCTGGAAGGCGCAACGGCGCAGGTAACGCCAGATTATCGCCGGGGCCAGCGGGGAGGAGGGAGGCTTAGGGCTTGACCAGTTTGAGTGCTGCAGAATTGATGCAGTATCTCAGGCCGGTTGGGTCGGGACCGTCGTCGAAGACATGACCGAGGTGGGAGCCGCAGTTCGAGCATTCTACCTCGACCCTCTTCATCAAGAAGGAACGGTCCGTCTTCTCCTTCACGTTTTCCTTCTTCGCCGGTTCCCAGAAGCTGGGCCAGCCGGTCCCTGAATCGAACTTTGTGCCGGAGCTGAAGAGCTCGCTGCCGCAGACTACGCAGTGGTAGACGCCCTTCTCATGGTTGTCCCAGTACTCGCCCGTGAACGGTCGCTCCGTCCCCTTGTTGACGCAGACCTCGTACTGTTCGGATGTGAGTCGCTCCCTTAGCTTTGCTTTTTCTTCTCGAAGCATAACTTTGAGTGGTCCAGGAGTAGTATAAAGTTAGCGCACTGGGTTTAGGCAAAATGCCTGATCAAGTCTCCGACACGAATAGGGATTAGGACCGGAATAAGAAAGGTCTGAGCTTACGTCTTCATAGAGACGAGCCATCCGCGCGAGGTTGTCCGGAAAGTAAGGAGGATTCGCTGCCCAGACAGGTTTGGGCCAGGGACTCGGCCCTTGGGAGGGGTGGAACCCTCTGGGTCCACTCTAGCTCGTTGGCCTTCATAGGAATATTTAATTGAACAGGTGAACAAATGACACTTTACTATGGAGCGCATAGAGGTAGTTCGCAAGCTCACCCCTGGCGTCAAGACTCCTGGCATTCTTCGGGAGAAAGCCTTCGACTTACCATCTGTGTTGTTCTCGAAGTCGACGATAGCCCCGAAAAACGTCTCTGCTTGGCACCACCACGGAGCGCGGGACCTCTACGGTCTCACCCTTAGCGGCAGGCTCAGGCTGGAGTACGGACCTGACGGAAAGGAGAGTGCAAACTTGCATGAAGGCGACTTCTACCGAATCCCACCCGGCCTGGTGCACCGCGACGTCAACCCAGACCATTCGGCCGAGGCGGTCGTCGTCAGCATCCTCATCGGTGAAGGCCCGGCCCTGGTGAACGTCGAAGGGCCTGGAGCCTGATCCAAGGGACTCTCGTCAGGCTGAGCGCCTTCGAAAGCACCTCCTTCACTGGTTTGCGTTGCTGGGATCAGCGACGGCATCAGTTGGCGCTCTCTTCTGCTTCGTCCCGAAATCCAAGAACAAGAAGGAGGTCGAGTTTACGGCTTCAGCAG
>VBPK01000253.1:564-1532 GCA_005877225.1 Nitrososphaerota archaeon | reverse complement strand
ATCGCCCCGACGAGTGCGCCTATCACGACAGAGGGGTGGTTCAAGGCGAGTTGATTCCCGAGCGAGCTGAGCTCATTCGCGAGGAGCGAAGCCTGCCCCGCCGTTATCGCCGTAAGGTCGAAGAGCTTTGCCTGGTATCTTGCCACCTCCAGCACGAAGGCCTGAAAGAGGAGCAACGATGCAAGGGCTGCAGACCCCATCGCGTAACCCTTCGTCAGCGCCTTCGTCGTATTGCCGAGCGCGTCCAGCGGGTCGAGTCTATCCCTGACCTCCGGGGGGGCCCCAGACATCTCGGCGATGCCGCCGGCATTGTCAACTATCGGACCGACTCCGTCCATCGTGAGAACAAGACCCGCCACGGAGAGCATCCCCATCGCGGCCATCGTCGTCCCGTAGACACCTCCGAGGAAGGTTCCTCCCGAAACCCCGCTCAATCCAGAGAGAGAGGCCCAGGACTGACCGAGGATGAAAGAGACCAGGAGGGTCGCCGCCACAGTCACGATCGGAAGCCCCGTAGACTGCATCCCGACAGCTGTCCCGGAAATCACGTTCAGCGCCGGCCCGGATTGGGACCTCTTCGCGATCTGGATTACCGGCCTCGCCGCTGAGCCCGTATAGACCTCCGTGTAGATGACGATCAAGAGCCCGGCGACGAGTCCGGAAAGCATGCAGCCGTAGAGGGCCATCGCCGCTGCGGCGTTCCCGTTTGTCGTAGCGCCCTCGGGACCGAAGATGAACCATGTAGCCACAAACATCAGTACGGCTGCGACGATGGTGGAAGCGAAGAGCCCATCGCGAAGAGGCTTCATCGGGTTCTTGAACTTCTTCTCATAGAGGGCCACGGCGAGCCCCACGAAGGTCGCCAGGATTCCCAGAGACCTTACGATGAGTGGCATCGTGACGTAGTACACGTTAATCGTCGAGAAGAGGATTATCGAGACGACCAGTCCGATTATCATCCCTCCGAG
>VBPK01000253.1:0-425 GCA_005877225.1 Nitrososphaerota archaeon | reverse complement strand
TAGAGGAGCGATAGACCAAGCAGACTCATGCTGATAACCGCGAGCCCCAGGGCACTCCCCCCAAGCGTTGCTACCTTCAATGCCTCGTAGGTCGACTTCGCGGCAGCTGCGGTGCATCTGACGTTCGCGTTGGTAGCGGAGAGCATCGCGATGTAGGCGGCTGTGAGGGAGAAGGCAACCCCGAGAAGGAAGCTGAGACTAATCTCGACCCCGTACCCGACGCCGGCGGTGAGGCTGAAAGCCCCGACGATGATGAGGGCGAGGAGTATCGCGATGACGGCTATCGTCCTGAACTGGCGCTTCAGGTAGGCGTTCGAGCCCTCGATGATCGCCCGCCAGATGCTGATCATCTTCTCGTTCCCCTTCGGTCGTCTTCGTACGCTGTAGACCAGCCCGACCGCCGAAACCACACCGAGTATGGCGAT
>VBPK01000051.1 GCA_005877225.1 Nitrososphaerota archaeon | reverse complement strand
GCATCCTCGGTTCTCACCTTCAAGGGGAGAGGGACGATTACCATTCTTAGGTCCATCGTCTTCTCGTCCGCGAACCGCGAGGCATAGGAGGAGTCGTCACTCTCCCCCGCGTAGAGGCGCGAGAACCCGCCGACCAACGACCTCGCCGCTGAGGCAGCGAACAGTCTCGCGACCCGGGAGAGTTTCTCCAAGTCGGGTTCTCCGCCCACCACTCTTCTGTAACACTCCCTTCGGTGAGCTTTTCGATGACGGGTTGCAGTCTTCTTGTTGCCGACTCGCTGTATCTCCCTTCGATGTAAACTCCGTGGCTGCTCCAGGGGTCCGTCAGTGTAGCCTTCGTCGTCATCGATGTTGTGTTTACTGAGATACTGTCGTGGTAGGGGAGTCTGAGCTTCCAGTCTCTCAGCCCGTGATACTTCACGAGGGCCTGCATCGTCGTCGCCCTCGCCGTGTACCTTCTCACGCGAAATTCACCTGAAGTGTCAGGAGGCCTCTCTCCCCCTCCCTCAGTCTATCGACGAGCGTCCTCGGTATATCCCTCGCGGCCGCCTCCGCGCGAATCGCGAGTGTCCGAGGGCTGATGAACTGGCTCCTACGGATCACCATGTCCTTCCGATCGTCGAGCAGCAGCCCTCTGCTCCCGCGCGCAGTGAATTCGAAGCGCTCTCCTCCTACCCTTATTGTGAATGTCACCGAGACGCCCGCTGTCCTGAGAGCATCCTTGACCGCCGAGCTTAGGTCGCAAGCAGCCTTGTCGGCTGAGACACCAATCACGCAGTCGCCCCTCTGCGTCAGCTCTCGCTCCTTCGTCAACTCCATAGTGCTCGGATGTAGCGCCGTGACGAGAGGGTGTCCTTGGAATACGATCACCTCGAGAAGTTTCGTCACGCGGATCACGCCTGATGAGGTGGCTGTCGGCCGCCGCAATGTCCACACCTCTCCGCCCCAAGAGCGACGAGGGTGCTGCAGAAGACGCAGAAGCGGTACCCCTCGGGTGGGGTGAGGGGCCCCTCGCTCTCCTTGAGAAAAGGGCTAAACAGCACCATCAACCCTCCCCCGATGATCAAAGGGAAGCTCCACAAGTAGACTATGGGGAGCTCGAGCACGTAGAAGAGAACCCCTAGCACGACTGCGAACGCTCCTGCGACGAGGAGCTGGGAGCGCATACCATCTTCCTCTCGGCAATCCCTTTATAGTTTCGATACGCCGCGCGAACTGAGCCCTCTGGATGACTACGGAGTACGAGCAGCTTCTCGCAAAGATGGTTGATGAAAAGAAGGCGAGACTAGGCCAATTGACGGGAAGGCATGGTGGAGAGAAAGAGATTTCGAACCTTGCCTCCGACATCAGGTTCCTCGAGGTGGAGCTTGAGCGATATCAGCAGAGTATGTCTCTCTTTCGGACTAAGGGAGTCCCGAAGGTCGGGAGGTGGGGGAAGGCGGAGAAAGAGACGGCCTCGGAGCGCTAGTTGTAGTTCTTTCTTTCTGACGAGTCCGAGTAAAGAAATCTTCGAGTCGAAACGGGGTCGCGATCGGAGTTTGTCGGACCGAGCCTGGCCTGCGAGATGATGTTAATTGGGGTTTCGGAAATTGGTCCGCACGAAATTTCCTTGTGAGGACTTCTAGTCCATCGGCGGCATGCCGCCGCCCATCCCGCCCATCCCGCCCATCCCGCCCATCCCGCCGCCACCCGGCGGACCCGAAGGGGCCCTCATCTTGCTCGCTGCGATGACGTCGTCGATGCGCAGGATCATCGATGCGGCCTCGGTCGCCGACTTTATGATCTGCAGCTTCACCGCCAGTGGCTCGACGACCGACTTGCTGTACATATCGGCTATCTTCCCGTTCATGGCGTCGACCCCGAACCACTTTCCTGCCTTCCCATGCTTCGCCCTCAAGTCAACTTGTGTGTCGATTGGGTCCATCCCCGCGTTCTCTGCGAGGGTGAGAGGTATCACCTCCATTGCATCGGCAAACTTCAGTGCCGCTAACTGCTCCCTTCCGCTGAGCTTCTGGGCCCACTCCCTGAGCTGGTATGCCACCTCTGCTTCTGGAGCCCCCCCTCCAGCGACTATCGCCGGCATCTCCACGACATCCTTGGTCACCATCAGCGCGTCGTGCAGAGCCCTTTCAGCTTCGTCGACTATCCTCTGGGTTCCTCCCCTAACCAGTATCGTGACCGCCTTCGGGTTCTTGCATCCTTCTATGAAGACCCATTTGTCCTCCTCGAGCTTCCTCTCCTCTACCAACTTCGCATAACCGAGGTCCTTCGACGATAGGTCATCTAGGTTCGTCACCATTCGAGCCCCCGTGGCCTTCGCCAGCTTTGACATGTCGCTCTCCTTCACTCTCCTTACTGTCAGGACACCGTTTTTCGCGAGGAAATGCTGGGCGAGGTCGTCGATCCCCTTCTGACAGATGAGGACGTTCGCACCCGACTCTTTCACCTTTTCAACCATCCCCTTCAGGATATTGTTCTCCTCATCCATGAACTTCTGCATCTGCTCGGGGTCGCTTATCCTGATTTCGGCGCTGAACTCCGTCTTTTCTATTTCGAGTGCTGAGTTGATCAACCTTGATGTTGTCGATGTCGGCCTTGGACCCCTTGTCTGCCTTCTCTGCGACCTGGAGGACCGCATCAACCACGATCCCCGCCAGATAGGGTGCCTCTTCAGAGACAAGCTTCGTCATCATGCTCGTGGTGGCAATCTTGAGTAGGTCGGACCTGCCAGTCGGGTCTACCTTCTCCGCCATCTTCTCAAGGATATCCTGCGCCTTTTCTACGGCTCTGGTGTAGCCGTCAACTATGATAATGGGGTGCACATCCTTGTCGATCAACTCCTCCGCCCTCTCGAGGAGCGCGCCCGCGAGCACCACAGCTGACGTGGTTCCGTCGCCAACCTCGTTGTCTGTTGCCTTGCTGATCTCGACCATCATCTTCGCCGCGGGATGCTGGACATCGATCTCCTTCAGCATCGTTGCCCCGTCGTTGGTAATCGTTACGTCCCCCATCGAGTCGACGAGCATCTTGTCCATCCCCCTCGGACCGAGCGATGTCCGGACTATCTCCGCGATCAGCTTCGCGGCGGTCAGATTGTTCCTCTGGGCGTCCTTCCCCTTCGATTCTCCCGTTCCTTCCTTGAGAATCAGGACAGGCTGCCCACCCATACTAGAAGCCAAACTTATGAAATCGCCGTCACTATACAACTTCTTGTTGTATATAAGATTTTTTCGCCCTGACTTTTCAATCTCGGAACCAAGACACGAGAAGCAGCTTCTCTTGTTTCACTCTCTCCGCGTCCTCTCCCTCCACTCGCGAAGCCACTCGACGGACAACGCGGCGAATTCGTTAAATAATCCTCGCCTGACTTGCTCCATGGGTGCAGACTCGCTGGAGCGACCCCTCTCGGCCTCCATCTTGGCGGAAGCCTACGGGACCTTCGTCTTGACTCTCCTGGGGCCGATGTCGATAACTGTCGTTAACAACCCGGGCCTGTTTCCAATCGGCCCATCCCTCGGTCTGGGTTTCATCGGACTCGCCTTCGGCCTCGCGCTATTCATTGGAATTGCGAGCGTCTCTCATGTTTCGGGTGCTCACTTCAACCCCGCCGTTACGCTTTCACTCGCATATACTGGCAGGTTTCCGAAGAATCGGGTCACCCCGTATGTCGTTGCACAACTGGTCGGAGCCGCTCTGGCGGGTTTCGCTCAGCTCGCGATGGTGGGCGCCGCGGCGGGAAGGGCCGCGGACCTCGGAACCACGGTGCCAAACTTCGCCCTCCCCCTCCCCTACTTCGCCGCTCTGCTCGGCGAGGTTATCGGTACTTTCATCCTGGTAATGACTGTCATCGGCTCGACATCTCCATCCTCCACCCTCCACTGGGGGTCATCAGCCATCGGCCTCTCCTTGGCGCCAATCATCTGGGCTATCGGTGGCGTCTCCGGGGCCTCCCTCAACCCGGCGAGGACCTTCGGGCCATCTCTCGCTTCACTAGTCTTCGATGCGAGTGTCTTCAACACCTACTGGATCTATCTGGTGGGGCCGATCCTCGGAGGTCTTCTGGCGGCGGAGATATATAGACGGATGGAAGTGCGTTGACACCGATGGCAAAGACGGTACAGTACAGGCTCTCGCGCGAGGAGGCGAGGCAACTACTCGGGAGGATAGCCTCCCTGCTCTCCACCTCGGGGGGAAGAAGCGCGAGGGATGGCATCGTGAAGCTCCTCAACGCGAGTGTTTCCTCCTACTCCTGGGTAGGCATCTACCTGGTAGACGGACGCGAGCTGCAGCTCGACGCATGGTCCGGGCCTGAAGCGACCCAGCACGTCCGCATCCCGATAGGCGAGGGTGTCTGCGGTTTCGCCGCGAAAGCGGGGCGGACCGAGATCGTCTCCGACGTGAGCAGGGATGCGCGCTACCTCGAGTGCTTTCCGACAACGAAGTCCGAGATAGTCGTCCCGATAATGAGCGGAGGGAAAGTTCTCGGCGAGATCGACATAGACAGTGGCATCTTCGATGCCTTCTCCAGCCTCGACAGAGAGTTCCTGGAGGCGGTGGCCACAATGCTGGCTCCCACAATTACCTCGCCCGGAATCCGCTAGGTTACCCAAAGGTAAATAGCCTCGACGTTGCGCGGAGATTCTGATTTAGTTGAAGCTCGAGATCAAGGACCTTCACGTGACGGTTGAGGGAAAGGAGATACTCAAGGGTGTGGACCTCGCCGTCCAGCAGGGTGAGATACACGCACTCATGGGCCCCAACGGCTCGGGAAAGAGCACCCTCGCCTACACCCTCTTAGGCCACCCAAAGTACAAGGTCGTGAAGGGGGACATCGCCCTCGACGGCTCGAGCATCCTCCGACTCACACCCGACAAGAGGGCGAGGATGGGCCTCTTCCTGGCTTTTCAGTATCCCGTTGCAGTGCAGGGGGTGAGCATGTTCTCCTTCTTACGGGCAGCCTACAACTCCTCTCACATGACGGACCCCAAAGAACCGCCGACAATCTTCGAGTTTAGAGAAACGGTGAGCGAGAAGCTGAAGCTGCTTCAGATGGATGAATCAATCCTGAATCGCTACCTGAACGAAGGTTTCTCCGGCGGCGAGAAGAAGAGGGCGGAAATACTGCAGATGGCCCTCATGGAGCCCAAGATCGCCGTCCTTGATGAAACCGACTCAGGGCTAGACATAGACGCGCTCAGGATAGTCGCAGAGGGTGTAAGCAAGGTTGCCGGGCCTTCAGTGGGCATCCTCCTCATCACCCACTACCAGAGAATCCTCAAGTACGTGAGACCCAACTTCGTCCACGTCCTCTACGAGGGGCGGGTTGTGGAATCCGGAGGCGAGGATCTTTCCAGAACCCTCGAGGAGAAGGGGTACAGCTGGATCAAGGGGTACAGGGGAGAGGAGGAGAAGGAGGAGCAGGCCAAGGTAGCCGGCTGACAAAAAGAAGCCTTTAATACGATGAAATAACCTATGTTATAATAATCGGTGAAACGAATGAGTACTAAGGTCGATATTGAGCCTGAGGATTACAAGGAGAAGTACGGGTTCAGCGACTCAACGGAGAGCTATGCGGTACGGGGAATAAGGGGACTTAACGAGGAGGTAATCAAGGAGATCTCCAGGCTCCACGACGAGCCGATATGGATGGAGCAGCTGAGGCTCAGGGCTCTGAAGCACTTCCTGGGGATGAAGGTCCCCAAATGGGCACCGGAGCTCGGGGAGATAGACTACCAGAGCTTCTACTATTATGCGAGGCCGACCGCGAAGACCTCGGACTCGTGGGACCAGGTTCCGGATTACATCAAGAAGACATACGATAGGCTGGGTGTCACCGAGGCCGAGCAGAAGTTCCTCTCAGGTGTCGGCGCGATATACGAATCTGAATCGGTCTACCACAGTATTCAGAAGGACCTCGAAAGGCAGGGAGTCATCTTCAGCGACACAGTCACAGCCCTGAAGCAGTACCCTGACATAATGAAAAAGTATTTCGGCACTGTCGTCCCATACCAGGACAACTACATCGCCGCCCTCCAGACTGCGGTGTGGAGCGCCGGAAGCTTCGTCTGGGTTCCGGAGGGGGTGAAGGTCGGGATGCCACTGCAGGCCTACTTCAGGATGAACGAGAGGAATATGGGGCAGTTCGAGAGGACCCTGATAATCGCGGAGCCCTACAGCGAAGTCAACTACATTGAAGGTTGCACCGCTCCCGTCTATTCCAGCCAGTCCCTCCACTCCGCGATCGTCGAGATGATAGCCAGGAAAGGCTCCCTGATCAAGTACACCACCCTCCAGAACTGGTCGAAGGACGTCTTCAACCTCGTGACCAAGCGTGCGCACGCCTACGAGGATGCGACGGTCTCCTGGGTCGACTTCAACGGAGGCTCAAGGCTGACGCGGAAGTATCCATCGGTATACCTCCTCGGGCCTCGCGCCAAGGCAGACATCATCTCAGTCGCCTATGCGGGGAGCGACCAGGTTCAGGACACGGGGGGGAAGGCCGTGCATCTCGCTCCCGACACGACCTCGAAGATCATCTCGCGATCAGTCTCAAAGGACGGTGGGCACACCGCGTACAGGGGCCTCCTACACATCGCGAAGGGGGCGAGGAACGCGAAGTCGACGGTCCGCTGCGACGCGCTGCTGATAGACGACAGGAGCACGACAGCGACATACCCATACATGGAGATACAGGAGGACGATGCGACCGTCACCCACGAAGCCTCAGTGGGGAAGGTCGGGGAGGAGCTACTCTTCTATCTGATGTCAAGGGGTCTCTCGGAGGGCGACGCGCTCAGCATGGTCGTAAACGGGTTCCTTGAACCCTTCGCGAAGGAGCTGCCCATGACTTACGCCGTCGAGCTGAACAGGCTGATGGCGCTCGAGATGACAAACGCGGTAGGATAAGCCAGCGGAACTTCTGCGCCTGACTCGTGGGTAACGGGATGGCTCAGCAGGTCGTCGGCGCCTTCACAGAAGACGCCGTGAAGTCTCTCTCGAAGTCGTTGCGAGAGCCTGACTGGCTGACGAAGTTTAGGCTCGACGCTTATCGGAGCTTCGTCTCTCTCCCTCTCGAGACGTCGAGCCTCTACACAAAGTATTCTTACCTCTCCAACTTCGAGGCTGCGCAATTTCCTTTCATCCCCGCAAAGCGGAGCATCGACTTCCGCTCCTTCTTCGGCGACTATCTCACGGGGAAGGAGAAGAACATCCTCCTCCAGGGCAACGAAACCGAGATTCACAGCGAGCTCGACGAGAAGCTCTCCTCCCAAGGAGTTCGGCTGACGAGTCTTCATGAGGCGCTCCGGGAGGACGAGAGTCTCCTGAAGCAGCTCTTCGCTCACAAGCTCGTCGGTTCGAACGAAAAATACGCAGCCTTCACAAACGCATTCTTCAACTCGGGCACCTTCGTCCGAATCCCAAAAGATGTGGTCGTCGCGGAACCCCTGAGAAAGATGCTTCTTACGAGCGAACCGGAGAACAGCGTAGTCGAGCAGACGATCGTGTACGCGGAGGAGGGAGCGAAAGCTCTCTTCTCCGAGGAGCTCTACTCGAGGGAGAACCGGAGGCCCTCTCTCATTGCTTCGGTTGCCGAGATACACGCGAAGAGCGGGTCTAGTGTCGACTTCAGCTCGATCCAGCTCCTCGATGAGAACGCGGTCTTCGTGACGAACAAGGACGCAGCTGCGGCAGACGACGCGAGGGTTTCGGTCAGCTCCCTTTTCCTCGGGTCCTCGATAACGCGCTCCCGCATGAACTTTCAGATGAACGGGAGGGGCTCTGTCGCCGAGGGGTTCGAGATTTTCTTCACCAGTGGGAAGCAGAGGTACGACTTCGAGTCGAACCTCCTTCACAACGCCCCGGATTCGACCGGTTCCACACAGGCAAGAGGGGCGCTCAAGGACGAATCGCAGTCCATCTTCAAGGGGATGATCAAGATCGTCAACGCGGCGAAGAACTCGAGGTCATACCTGGCTCATCACGCGATGATCCTCGACAGGAGGGCCAAGTCCGACGGCGTCCCATCTCTCGAAATTGCGACAAACGAGGTGAGGGCGACCCACTCGGCCTCGGTGGCGCAGCTGGACGAGGAGCAGGTCTTCTACCTGATGGCGAGAGGGCTGACCGAATCGGAAGCGAAGAAGATGCTCGTCCTCGGTTTCTTCGAGCCTGTTCTCTCTCGGATACCGATTGAGCAGACGAGAGAGGGGGCGCGGTTCATCATAGAGGGAAAGTGGAGCGGGGAGAAGCGTCGCCTCCTCGATAGAGAGACGCTCATCTCGCTTACGGGAGGGGGCATTCCTGAAGTTAAGCAGCAGCAACAACAACAACAGGCCGAGGACATCTTCGAGAGGCATTACAAGTACAGGAAGTGAGGCTAGGGGGTGGGCCAATTTATCAGGGCTCTCAGCCTATCGGAGCTCCCTCCCGGCTCGATGAGCCCGGTCGACTTGGCCGGGAGGCGCATCATCCTAGCCAACATCGGGGGGGAGGTGTATGCGGTCAGCGGTGTCTGCACGCATGAAGAGACCGACCTCGCAATGGGCTTCATGCTAGAGGAGAGAGTCGTCTGCCCCCTCCACCTCTCCCAGTTCGACCTCCGGACTGGCGAGGTCCTCAACCCTCCCGCGACCGTGCCTCTGACCAAGTTCAACGTTAAAATAGATGGAGGCAGCATTTTCGTCGAGGTTTAGCGTCTTGCTCAAGTCGCAGGTTCTGGAGCTCGAGAGGATAAGGGACGACTTCCCCATTCTCAAGCGCAAGGTGAAGGGAAAGCGGCTCGTCTACCTCGACAACGCGGCGACGACCCAGAAGCCCAGGAAGGTCATCGATGCCCTTGTCGATTACTACGAGAGGTACAACGCCAACGCCCATCGCTCCCTCCACACTCTCGGCATTGAGGCGACGGAGGAGTTCGAGAGGTCGAGGAGGGGCGCTGCCGAGTTCATACACGCCTCTCCCAAGGAGATAATCTTTACCCGCGGCACCACGGAATCCATCAACCTCGTTCGGTTCGCTTGGGCGGAGGAGCACGTCAAGAAGGGTGACACGATTCTTCTCACTCTGATGGAGCACCACAGCAACATAGTGCCATGGCAGCTCGTGGCAAGACGGAACGGCGCGAACCTGAAGTTCATCGAGCTTGACGCCCAGGGCAGGCTCAAGATGGACGAGATTGAGGAGGAGATTGAGCGTTCACCGAGGCTGGTCGCGGTAACCCAGTGTAGCAACGTTCTGGGCACGATAAACGACGCTGCTCGGATATGTCGCCGGGCCAGAAAGGCGGGGTCGTTATCGGTGATTGACGGAGCCCAGTCTGTCCCCCATATGCCCGTGAGCGTCAGCGAGGTCGGTTGCGACTTCTTTGCCTTCTCCGGGCACAAGATGCTGGGTCCGACTGGAATCGGAGTCCTCTACGGAAGGAGGGAGCTGCTTGAGGAGATGGCACCATTCCAGGGAGGCGGCGAGATGATTAGGGAGGTGCACCTGGACGGTGCGAAGTGGAATGACGTGCCGTACAAGTTCGAGGCGGGAACGGCAGACATCGCTGGTGCCATCGGCCTTCTCGCGGCCATCGAGTACCTCTCGGAGATCGGGATGGAGAAAGTGCGGCGTCATGATGTCGAGCTCCTGAGGTACGCCATCGAGGCTCTGAAGGGCATCAAGGGGCTCCAGCTCTACGGACCGGAGAGGGCGGAGGAGAGGAGCGCCGTGGTCTCCTTCAACCTAGCCGATGTCCATCCTCACGACCTAGCCACGATACTCGACGGAGAGGGAGTGGAGATCAGGTCCGGTCACCACTGCGCTCAGCCGCTCATGGAGTGGCTCCGGGTCCCGGCGACGAGCAGGGCCAGCTTCCACGTTTACAACTCCTACGACGACATCGATGCCCTCAAGGCCGGGCTTGAGAAGGCAAAGGAGGTCTTC
>VBPK01000029.1 GCA_005877225.1 Nitrososphaerota archaeon | reverse complement strand
ATACTTGGATCCGGGAGGGAGGTATTCCCTAGCTAGCCAAAAGAAGTTTCGACTTCTCCCGATTGCCTCCCGAATGTCTTTCTTAGTTATTCGCATCCTGGCCGTCGTCTTCAAGTGGTACGCATCCCAGGAGGCGTGCAGGACAACCAAGCAAACAACTAGGAAAGCGAGTCCGATATGGGTTGTGCGCCAGTCGAAAACTAACATCCCCCAGTAGACGAATTGGAGACGGTTGGGTGTCGGCGGATTCACAAGAAATTGTGAGAGATAAACTGGAAGTCCCGTGATGACAAGCCCCAGGACGCCAACACCAATCGCCCAATGCAAGATCCTCTGCAGCTTGTCGAACGAAATCCCTTCCACTGGAGTGAACGTTGTACGCGCAAGGCGATATCTTCGTGCGAGATGGATAATTGTGCCGACACCAAACAGGACTGCTATTCCAAGTATGAGGGATGGATTAGTTGTGTGCGTCATGAGTGATGACGCAGGTCGGTTGACTAAATATCTATGTCAACTTCCTGAGGCACGAGGGCGATGAGCGGGTCAGGGCGGCCTAAGGGAGGACACTACGCTAGGCTGGTGCCCTCAAGAACCAGACGACCCGACGAACCGCTTCCGCTTCAACCAGAACATAAAGCCGAAGGCGCCACATTGACCGCAACAGTAATCTCTGCACTCGGCCAAACCCCCTGAGTACCCACTTTCAGAGCGAAGCCTAACTCATCACTCATGAAAATAGAGGGGAGGCATCACCGGTTTGTTCGAGCCCGATGTGCTTTTTGGCGCCTAGTCGTCGGCTACCTGAATGAAGATTGTGAATCCACTGACAGAATGGTCGAAGTTCAGAAAGCCCACGTTGAGTTGTATCCCCTCTTCGGTGCCTGCCGACTGAGGACCTAGTGCGCACGTGATGGTAAGGAGAGCCTGGATCTTGCCTCCGGACGAGGGCCTCAACTCGATCCGAAGCACTGCAACTCCACCTTCAAAGGTAGGGGGGAAACCTGGGCCAGCAAGACCGAAGGATTTGAAGCTCACCAGCTCCTCCACCTTCCATTTCCCGCTAGCTAGTACGGCTCCTGCAGAGTGTCTGTGAGTAAAGGTTCCACGACCCGAAGCATCGTCGTCGCCTGGTTCGAATTTTCCGGACCCAGAAATTGCTACAGTATCTCCATTGGCGGCACGAGCGATATCCGGACAAGCCGGTCCCTCGGGGGATGGTGGAAGGGAGCAGAGCAGGCCGCTTCCTGCCAGGAATCGGCGTGTGAGTTGTTCTTCTTCGCTGTCTGCACGTGCGACGTTTGTGAGAGTCAGTGAAAGGAGGATGATGCCTAACGTCAGCGCATACACTCTAACCAGATTTTGGTTTTTCAGAGGCTCAGCTGGGATGTTTGTCGTTATATCTGTTTCGTGATGTACGGTATCTCAATACCCTATCTATTGTTTCCCTAATACCCTAACTATGTTTCCTCATACCGATCTCCGAATCTAATCCGGCTTGTCCCACAATGAGACACTATCCAGCATTGACATAGTTTCTGCACCGGGACTTTGACAACTTGGATATCCCTCGTGTCTAGCCTCGTTACCGAAGGATTTATATGACAGCCTTGTCATATGACATCTATGTCAACTCTCAATAATCTCGCTGACAAGATCGTGAATGCGATGCCCAAGCTCGGATCTGGCGAGCGACGAATTGCCGTTGGACTGTATCGCCTGTTGGCGGAGGGCGAACCGGTCTCTCCAGAACGACTCGCTGAGACCATTAATCTTTCGGGAAGCACTGTGCGCGAAACCCTTTCCCGATGGCCGGGGGTCTATTACGATGATACAAGAGCGGTTATCGGGTTCGGGGGGTTGGCCCTCTCCGAGATGCCCCATCGCTTTCAGGTTGACGGCCGAAACCTGCACACCTGGTGCGCCTGGGACAGCCTGTTCATCCCCGGAATCCTCGGGAAGACGGCAAGGGTCAAGTCGACCGATCCCATCACAAACGAAAAGATTTCTCTGGTGGTGGAGCCGGAGGGAGTCAAAGAGCTTGAGCCAACCGACACGGTAGTCTCCTTTCTTGCCCCCAGCAGAGGCTTCGACGCGGACGTTATCCAGAGCTTCTGCCATTTCGTCCATTTCTTCGGTTCTCGCGAGTCGGGGGAACTGTGGAGCTCCGAGCACAAGGGGACTCTCCTGTTGGCGGTGGACCAGGCCCATGAACTCGGACGGCTGACGAACACTCGCAATTTCGGAGAAGCGCTGGCGAAACCTTGAGGGAAGGCAACGAGAAGGAGGAAGCTGTCTGTGCCATCTAGAACTGTATCCATCAAGCCCTACGCGCTATTCTTTCAGGCGCTCGCAAACCAAACTAGAATGCAAGTGTTACATCTCTTGTCGGAGAAGGGAGGCATGAGTGTCTCCGAGATTTGCAACGAATTAGGTTTGGAGCAGACTCACGTTTCTCACAACCTCAAGTGCCTGACTTTCTGCGGATTGGTTACACCTAGTCGCGAGGGTAAGTCCAGGATTTACTCCATCAACGAGCAGACTGTACTTCCCTTGCTAAAGGTCGTAGATAACCACCTCAGGAACTACGCCAGCAACCTCTTCACCTGCGATGTGCTGGAGAGGTGATTGCTCACGAAGGAGTATGAGCTTGTAATCATAGGGCAAGGTTCCGCGGCGTTCGCTGCGGCAATCAAGGCGGACAGTCTCGGAGTGAAGACCGCGATGATTGGTGAGAATGTGACAAGGGGGACCGTAATTGGAGGTACATGCGTCAATGTTGGCTGCATGCCCAGTAAGCGTTTGATTACCGTAGGAACACTCTTCCACAATGGAACCAGCATACCCTTTGAAGGAATAAAGTACGGAAGAGGTAAACTCGACTTCCGAAAAATCATCCAAGATAAGGACAGGATGGTAAGGAAGTTCAGGAACGAGAAGTATTCTGACGTCCTGAAGAATCTTGAACGTGTGACATACTATCCAGCAAAGGGAAAATTCGTCTCACAGGGAGAAGTTGAAGCGGGAAACGAAACTCTCACCGTGGACAAGGTCATTATCGCTACCGGTGCGCGACCCAACATTCCCGCTATAGAAGGAATTGACCAAATAGACTACCTGACGAATGAAGAAGCGCTTAAGCTCAGAGAACTTCCGAGGTCTCTGTGCGTGATCGGGGGACGCGCACTCGGACTCGAGTTTGCTCAGATGTACGCACAGTTTGGCACAAGGGTCGTGCTTTTGCAACGAGGTGAAAGAATTCTACCGGAACATGAGCCAGAAATCGCGGATGAGCTAACCAAGAATCTGCTGGATACGGGAATAAGGATTTACACCCACGTTACCATCGACCGCGTGGCCAGGAATGGACAGGGCAAGTCCATCGCCTTCACGGTAAAAGGTGCTTCGAAGGAGATTACCTGCGACCAGATTCTTTTCGCGACGGGAAGGAGACCAAATACAGAGAATCTGGACTTGGAGAGGGCTGGCGTAAGGACCGACGGTCTTGGGTTCATCATGGTCAACGACGAAATGCGGACATCTGTTCCTAACGTCTGGGCGGCTGGCGACGTGACAGGCGGACCCATGCTCGAGACTATCGCCGCAAAGGAGGGGGCGATAGCTGTTCACAATGCTTTCAGCCCGGACAAAAAGAAGAAGATCAATTTCAACGAGGTCCCCTCAGCTGTCTTCACCTATCCAGAAGTCGCTAGCGTCGGTCTAACAGAAGCTCAAGCGAACGGAAAAGGGACAAAGTGCGCGTGTGGGATTCTGCCGCTTAATCTCGTGCCCAAGGCTCACGTGATTGGGGACACGAGGGGCGTCGTGAAGCTCGTGGCCGACCACAAGACGAAACAGATTCTTGGGGTGCACATAGTGGCGCCTCACGCTGCCGACCTCATACACGAGGGAGTGCTGGCGGTGAAGAATCGACTCACGATCGATGATATCATCGACACGGTCCACGTGTTTCCCACTCTCTCGGAATCGATCAAACTCGCTGCGCAGTCATTCTACGTGGACGTGGGGAAGATGAGCTGCTGTGTGGAGTAGTGCGGTGGGTCAGTCAGCGCCGCCGACCAAAAACGAGCTTCGACCGGGACTTATCTAAGGTAAGTATCTTAGGTGCGTAATTTCTTTTAATCTTCCCAGACACCTCCTAGGGAATGGGCGCAACAACTGAGGAGCGGCTGAAAGGGGTCACCGCGATCTGCGTGGTGGACAGGGAAAGATTCCCTCGAGAGGCGATGCGGTACCTGGCGAGGTTGGAGAGGAGTGGCTGAAGAAGGTGAAAAGCGGGAGGGCGGGGAGGGACCGAATGAAGAGACGGAGTTCGCCGAGTACGTTGAGTACCTGAAGAAGAAGTACCCCGAGGGAGGTATCAAGGACGACGAATCTGCTGGCCGACCCCACGAGAAAGAGTCGGCGCAACGTGAAGAGTCGGCTGAGGGCTCGAGCAAGCGTGCGAGGGGGAACCATACTGAGCAGCCTGAGGAGAACGAAGTCAAAGAGGACGGTGCCGGACGACTTGAAGCCAACAACGAAGGTGGACGGGACGAGGAGTTCGAGCGGCTCTGGGAGCGCATTAAGGAGAGATTGGAAAGTCATGCCGCTGAAGAAAAGCATGACCTTGACCAAGAAGGGAGGAACCCAGGAAGCGGACCCGTAGAAGAACGCGCACAGTACGACGTGAAGGAGGAGCCCAAGACGCTAGGTGAGCGGCTGAGCCGAGAATCGGAGGCACCCGAGCAGCCTGAATCCGGCAGTCCACACACTGGAATCGGGGAGAATCGAACCGATCGGGTTGGCGAGGGCGAGTCCCGGAGAGACATTCGCCAAGGTCTCAAAGAGTACGCCGAACCTTCAATGGAAACCTCAACGGCAGTAGACAGGAATAAGTCGTCCAACGAGACTGAACACAAAATCGAGACTTCAGATAACGAGGGACCGACAGAAGGCCGAGGGCGAGCGGGCACAGGTCAGCTGTACAATGGTGAAAACGTTGTTTCCAGTCGAGAAGTAGCTCACGCAAACCAGGATTTGCGGCCGACTAGTGAAACCCCGCAGGGACGGATCGACTCGAATCCTACCTTGACCGCAGCCAAGTTGGAGCACGAGGCTTCGAAAGCCGCAGATGGTGGCGGACATCAACGAGAAGCGGATAAAGAGCGGATAGGCATCGTGGACTCGGCACTTTCCGAGGATTCGAAGGCGTTGCGGAAGTTGCAGTCAGACGGAGCCCTACCAGACAAGATACTCGGAAACGAGGGTTTCTACAGAAAGGAGATTGTCGACCTTGATAAGGTGACTGAGCCGGGTCGGGGCGGCAAGGATACGAGGTTCTTGGAGGGCGACACCGCCCGTAGCGAGTCCGACAATCGTCCTTACGTTCGCTACGCCCACAAGGGACCATTCGAGGTTGGAGATTCGATTCCCGTCAAGGCGAATCTTACTGGGGTCCCTCCCGTCATTAGACTGGATGTTCTCAAGAGCCATATTGAATCAGTCACCGGGGTCGAGATAGACCGCAACAAGCTGTAT
>VBPK01000028.1 GCA_005877225.1 Nitrososphaerota archaeon | reverse complement strand
AAGAGGGCCTATATCGAAATCACACCGACAAAGATATCTTCATGGGACAACAGCAGAATTCATCGACTCTCGGCGCAGAAAGCCAAGCCGCGTGGAGCGTCAGAAGCCCATCACTTAGATGTTTCAAGAGCGTAGTAGCGTCCCATGCTGTATCTGAAAAAACAGGACCCAGTATCAATGATAGCGGGCCCGGTGGGTTCAGACACCTACAGGTGTCAAGTCCTCCTCCGTTAAATAGCGTCAACACTATGAGTGGCATGACACAGCTCGTACGGGCAAGCATAGGCGTCTGCTCGAAGACGAGCAAGTCAGGCGATGGTACGACACCTCTGCAGGGGCTCGAAGGTGACGGCGGACGTCTACACGAGGAGGCTCGGTTCCATATGCACGCTGAGGGGAACCAACCCGTCGGAACTCGTCACGCAAGGCAGGAAAGACGAGGAGTGGCTCTGCAACTTCCTCATGGACCTTGTCAGCGAGCTGGAGAGGCAGGGCAAGGCAGGCAGCTATATCGTTTCGAACCTCAAGGCAATCAAGTCATGGCTCTCCCACAACGGCGTGGAATTCAAGAGGAGGATCAAGGTAAGGGGCGCAGACGATACCCCCACGCTGAGGGGCAAGCACGCGCTTACGACGGGCCAGCTGGTCACTTCGTTGATCTAAGGTTACTGTGTCGCCGGGGTCGATCTCTACGGCCGGGCTGTGGCTCCTGCCCACTGTAGTGGAAGACGTTGCGCGTTATGGTGTGGTGGGCCAACTTGTCACCTTTCGCCTTCTCTTCTCTAATTCTTTTCGCGGTATGGCAGAAAAGCTGCAGTCGACGAGTCGCCGCTGGATTGGGGTCCGATAGACTCTGTTTTACCAACTAAATCAGCTTTTACTACTAGATTTATAAACATGACTGCCTGGTGGGAGGTAGAATGGCATCTGTATCAATCGGGCAGGGTGGGCCAGGCCAGACGACGAGGTTCGGCCTCCCCATAGACTACGCGTTCGAGGTTCCGGTGCCGGAGAAAAGGCTGCAGGCTGCGGCGCGCGCTCTTCGGAAGAACGGGTTCCAGGTGGAGGTCGTGGACACCCCAGAGGACGCTAGGAAGCTGGTGGACGGGATCCTGCCGGAGGGCAAGTCGATTTTCACTGGGTCCAGCGAGACGGTCAGGCTCTCCGGGCTCGACGAGGACATCAACAGGTCGGGGAGGTTCAAGTCGGTGCGACAGGAGCTGGCGAAGATGGACCGCAACACTCAGTTCAGGGAGATGGTCAGGATGGGCGCTGCTCCGGACGTGATCGTCGGTAGCGTCCACCCTGGAGACGGCCATGAGGAGGGTCGAGACCTACAGCTACCCGAAGGAGGACACGCGCATGAGGGAGGCGATTGGGAGGCCGAGTTCTCTTGCGAAGATCCTGATATTCAACCGCGAGCTGGCCCCGGGAAGGACGACCGTTGTCCTGGTCCGCAAGGCAATAGGCTTTTGATAGGCTCCTGATTTTCTATGACGAAACCTGCCTCATCACCACGGCTGTCCCTCATCCTCACGCTGCTCGTCGCAGCACAGTTCGTTATCATTCTCGACTTTTCGAGAGTCCAGATCGCCCTGCCGACGATGCGCACCGAGCTCGGGATATCCCTGGCCAACAGCCAGTGGATAGTAAGCGCCACTCGCCCTATGATGTCATGGACCTCGATGGTGTAGTTTACAAGGACAAGGTATGACCACCATGAGCAAGAATGGAGACAAGAGGATTCGTGTCGGCATCATCGGCGCCAATCCGGATCGCGGATGGGCGGCTGAGGCGCACATCCCTGCTTTGAAGTCGCTCTCGGATGACTTCGAGATCACGGCGCTGTCCACCAGCCGACGCGAATCTGCCGACGCCGCCAGCAAGCTCTTTGGTGTGCCTGTCGCGTTCGACAATCACCAAGACCTCGTGAACAGGGCCGACGTGGACGTCGTCGCCATCACCGTGAAAGTGCCGTATCACCTCGAACTTGCGACGGCAGCGCTCGACGCGGGCAAGGCCGTCTATTGCGAATGGCCGCTCGGCAACGGCTTGAAAGAGGCGGAGACCTTGGCCGCGCTGGCGAAGAAAAGAGGCGTCCTCGCCGTGGCCGGGCTGCAGGCCCGCTCTGCGCCGTCGGTGGCTTACGTACGTGACCTGATCAAGCAAGGGTACGTCGGTGAGGTGCTCTCCACCTCGTTGATCGGTTCGGGAATGGGCTGGGGGCCGACGGTGGAGCCATTCAACATCTACCTCAATGACAAGAAAAACGGCGCGACGATGCTTTCGGTCCCGCTCGCCCATACGGCGGATGCGCTGTGTCACTGCCTCGGCGAGGTCCGAGAGCTCTCGGCCACCATGACAATGCGCCGAAAGTCCTTCACAATCGCGGGGACGGGCGAAAGCAAGCCCATGAACGCGGATGATCAGGTGTTGGTCAGCGGACTGCTAGAGGGCGGGGCTGCGCTATCGATCCACTATCGCGGCGGCGTTTCGCGCGGCACGAACCTGCTCTGGGAGATCAACGGCACCGAGGGCGATCTGCAGCTCGCCGCCGCCGGCGGCCACGCCCAAATCTTCGAGATGACCGTACGGGGCGGCAAGGGCGCGCAGTCCTCGCTCAAGGTGCTGCCCGTGCCAGAGAAGTATCGGTGGTCGCCGCCGCAAGGCCCTTCCACCAACGTTGCCCAAGCGTACTCGCGTTTCGCCCGCGATTATCGAGAGGGAACGCATTTGTGCCCTACGTTCGACGACGCGGTCACGCGCCATCGCATGCTGGACGCAATCGAGACGGCCGCGGCAACCGGTCAGCGTCAAACGCTCGGTTGATCCGGGAGTTCGTATGAAAATTCTGTGGATCATCGTCGAAGTCTTCCCGGAGCCTGCGGGACCTATGATCTGAAGTGCCTTGAGGAAGTCCTTGGAGGGATTCATCAGGGAATCTTTGAAGAAGTTGTCGAGCTCCTGGAGCTGTTTGTCTCTGTGCGGCAGGTTCGACGGGAGCTGGAAGACCGTAACTAGGCTGGCACTTTACAGAACGAAGGATGGGACCTATTCAGAGCTACCTGAGAAAGCGAGAGGGTCAGAACAACAGGTGGGCAGCTAGGCGATGAGCTCTAGGGCTTGACTTGCGCGGCTCAAAACAATACTAGGAGGAGTGGAGTTTAACTACTATTCGAGCTACAGGATTTGATATGTCGCACAAACCCGCTAATCCGAATAAAGAGCAAAAGGACTTCACCTATGAGTAGCGGGCCCGGTGGGATTTGAACCCACGACCTTTGCGAGTCTGAGACTCTCTACAGCTTTCCCCGACAGAGGATAGAAGGTACGACCCCCTACGGTCTGCCGCGCTATCCGTGTTTCGCTCCGAGGGATCTGCGCTACGAGCCCATCGAACTGCCCTCCTCCAATTCAACATAAGTATTTGCACCCTCAGTCTAATTGCGTCCTTAAATCAGGATGATTGGTTCCACTAAGGTACCCAACAACTAGATCTGCACACCTTGCAATATTTGCAGCTTCCTTTAGAATTCTCGGAGCATTCGCATCGAGAATCGCCCTGAGGAAGGACTGACGCAGGTCTTCGCCGGTCTGCAACAAATAATTTCGAAGGGTTTTAATTTGTTATAGAGAAATCGCAGGTTCTTGCCGTCTCCCCAGGAGAGGCTCTTCGGCACGAACGGTGTCCGCTTTCAACCTGGGATATCTCACGACCTCGATTTTGTCATAAAGCTGAGTGAGGCGATCGGCACCTACTTCGGCGACGGCGACCTCCTCGTCGGGCGGGACGGACGACTCTCGAGTAACGCCCTCTCCTATGCGACCGTGTCTGGTCTGATGAGTTCAGGCAGAAACGTCGGCGAGGCGGCGGGGGTGGTTCCTACCCCCGCGATGCAGTATGCGGTGAAGACGCAGGGGTTCAGGGGCGGGGTGATGATCACCGCCTCCCACAACCCGCCAGAGTACAACGGCCTCAAGGTGGTCGGGCGAGATGGTGTGGAGATACCTAGGCTGGACGAACAGAGAATCGAGAAAATCTTCTTCGACGACGCCGAGACCAGGGCGGACTGGAGGGCGGTCGGGGTGGCCAGGGAGGAACCCTCCGTGGTGAAGAACTACATCGACGGCGTCCTCTCGAAGGTCAACACAAAACTCATCGCGAAGCGCAATTTCTCCGTGGTCATGGACCTGGGCAACGGTGCCCAGTGCGTTGCTGCCCCTTACCTGGTCGAGTCGATGGGCTGCAAGTTGATAACCCTGAACTCAGTCCTAGACGGAAACTTCCCGGGGAGGGGACCGGAGCCAACTCCGGAGACCTTGGCGGACCTCTCCGCGGTAGTCAAGTCGATAGGCGCAGACTTGGGGGTTGCGTACGACGGGGACGGGGACCGCGCGATCTTCTGCGACGAGCAGGGAAGCATCCTCTGGGGTGACCAGTCGGGCTGCCTGCTGGCTGACTACGTTCTTGAGCGAGCCCCCGGCGGGGTGCTAGTCACACCAGTGAGCTCGACCCAAGCCGCGGAGGCGATTGCGAAGAAGAGAAACGCGAGGGTCTTCAGGACGAGGGTAGGCAGCGTCGACGTCTCGAGGACGATAATCGAAAGAAACGCCACCTTCGGCTTTGAGGAGAACGGAGGTTGCATCTACCCCCCGCACATATCAGTCCGAGACGGCGCGATGACCACCGCTCTGATGCTGGAATGCCTCGCGGCGAGAGGAATGTCCTTCTCACGAGCTGTCTCCTACTGGATTCCACGATTTCACCAGACGAAGGCCAAGGTCGAGGTCGACCCCGGGAAGGTCGACCTGGTAATGAAGAAGGTCGAGCGAGACATCCGTGGCAGGGTGGAGAAGGTGGACGGGCTGAAGTTCTGGATCGACGAGCGCTCGTGGGTCCTCATTCGACCCAGCGGGACGGAGCCCATCATGAGGGTCTTTGCAGAGGCGGAGACGAAGGAGAAGGCCGAGTCCATACTGAAGAAATTCCTCAAGATCGTGAAGGCAGCTTCAGCTTAGGTGCACCCATCCTCGGTCCTCAACCTTTCTCTCCCCGCCCCCAGTCGTCAAATGGACACCTCCTCCCTCAGTCGTCTCCCCGATGAGAAGAAGCTCTTCCCCCAGGGAGCGGGCCGCCCGTGCCGCCTTCGAGAATACCTTCTCCCCCATCGAACCGACAATCTCGTACTCCTCCCCGCCGTACAGGACAAGCTCCTCCGCAGAGTACCCGTTCATCCGCGCAAAACTCTCCACCCCCTTCGCGAGGGGTAAGCGATTGAGTGTTATTCCCACCCCACCCATCCTGGCGATGGAGTGCAGGCAGGTCGCCAAACCATCGCTCGAATCGACCGAGGCTGTCAGGTACCTCGAGATTGTGACTCCGAGCTCAAGCCTCGGGGCGGGCTTCAACACCCTCCCAACCGCGACCTCCCTGAACCCAGGCTCAGCCTTCGCCCCCTCGAGCAGGATCTTCAACCCTGCAGACGACAAACCGAATTCACCAGTGGTAAGGACTAGTTCTCCGGCCTTCGCCCCACCCCTGGGAGTGATAGCCGCACCGAACCCGAGCATCGTGCAGTCTATGACAAGGTCGTCTGCCTCGTTCGTGTCTCCTCCCACGAGCCTGACCTTCCATTCGCGCGCCGCGTCGGCGAAGCCCTCAGCGAGGCCCGTCACCTCCCTCTCCGAGGTCCCCCTCGGTAGACCCAGGGAGATTAGGAAGGAGTCTGGCGCGACTCCCTTCGCGGCGAAATCACTAACACACGATGCGACCGCCTTCCGGGCGGCCTGCCGGTAGGTCATCCCCTTTGGAACGTCCGTCTTTCCCACCAGCATATCGGACTTCACCACCAACTTCTCCCCCTTCACGGGGGTGACGGCGACATCGTCCCCGATCGCAGAGTAGCCTCGCGGAAGCCTGCCGAGCCGCCTCTTGATTATCTCGATTACTTCGAGCTCGTTCGTCGTGCTAGCGGCTCAGCTCCTGGAGCTTCTTCGAGAACGATTTTACAATATCTTGCGATTCCTTCTCGGAGGCTGCCTCTGCCGAGATTCTGATCGAGTCCTCCGTCCCGGACGGCCTGAGGAGCACCCAGGACCTGCGGGAGAGCCATATCTTGACGCCATCGACCGTCTCCGCCTCCGGGTACTTCTTCTGCAGTCTCTTGATCCCAGCGAGGGCCTTCTTGCGCGGGGCCTTCAAGGCTGTCCTCGTCTGGTGGTAGCTCTTCACCTCGTCGTAGGCCCTCGAACCCTTCCGGGCCAGCGCCTTGATTATGGTTATCGCCGCGAGCATCGAGTCCCTGCAATAGTTGAACGAGGTGTCTATGAGCCCTCCGCTGCTCCCTTCCCCTCCCAGCGTTGATCCCACCACGGCCAACGATTGGATTACGTTAGCCTCCCCCACCTTCGACCTCGAGACCTTGCCGCCGAAGCCCTCCACCAGCTCGTCGACAGCCTGGGTCGTGTCGACCGAGACGACCACCTTCTTGGCTTTCAACGTCGGAAGAATCTGAGCCAACGCGAGAGTGAGCATGAAGTCGCCGCTTCTCTTCCTCCCCTCGGAATCGACTATGACGAGCCTGCCGCCGTCACACTCGAATTCGAGGCCGATGTCGCATCCCTTCCTGTTCTCGACCTTCTGGAGGAGGGTGAGAGGGTCGGAGACCGGGTCGATCGTTCGGTTGAAGACTCCCGGCGTATCATTGAGCGACGTGACCTCGCAGCCCAACCTCGCAAGGATCGAGGGCGCGTGCACTATCGCGGCGCCGCCGCCGAGGTCGAGGGCTACCTTGACGCCGTCAGCACTTCGTTCGCCGAACCTGTCGAGTAGGTCGTCATCGTATCTGGGGTGAGACCTGGGTCTAACCATCCGCTCGCCAGGGTCATGGCCGCTGCCGTCGCCACTAAAGATGTAGGAGAGCTGCCCTTCGTCAATCATTCTCCCGTTCACTATGAACTTTATTCCGTTCCATTCCGGCTCGTTGTGCGACGCGGTGATCATCACGGCCGGTTTAC
>VBPK01000027.1 GCA_005877225.1 Nitrososphaerota archaeon | reverse complement strand
GTCGCCTACGCGGGGACCTACGCCATCTTTGTACCGGGCAAGTGCGTCGACCAGATTCGGAACAACGTCGCCTACCCGAACCTCGACGTGAAGATAGTCTGTTCTCACGGCGGAATCTCAGTGGGACCAGACGGTGCGTCGCACCAGCAGGTCGAGGACATCGCAATCATGAGAACGATTCCTAAGATGCGCGTCGTCGTCCCCTGCGACTCAGTCTCGACGAAGGCGATAGTGAAAGCCATCTCCGAGATCTCGGGGCCGTTCTACGTGCGGCTGGCTCGCCCAAACACGCCGGTCGTCTACGAGGACGGGTTCGATTACCAATTCGGGAGGGCGAGGATTCTACAAGAGGGGGCGGACGTAGCGATCGTCGCGTGCGGAATCCTCGTCCCTGAAGCTCTCAGGGCGGCCGAATCGTTGAGACGGCGCGGGGTGAAGGCTAGCGTGATAGACCTCAACACCATCAAGCCTCTCGACGGGGATGTCATCGAGAAGTACGCGCGGAGGTGCGGGCGCGTCGTTACCGCGGAGGAGCACAACGTCATGGGAGGGATGGGCTCGGCCGTGGCCGAAATCCTCGTCGAGAATTATCCCGTACCCCTGAGGCGCGTCGGGGTGAGGGACACCTTCGGGGAGAGCGGCGAAGCCCCGGAGCTGATGAAGAAGTACGGTCTGACCGCCGCCAACATCGAAGAGGCGGCGCTCGCGGTGAGGGGCAAGAACTGATTTATATCCGCGAGCGGAAGAAGTGGAATCCTTGAAGCTCTACCTCGACACAGCGAACATCTCATCGATTCGAAGGTTCAACCAGATGGGGATACTCGACGGCGTCACCACGAACCCCTCCTTGATCTCCAAGGAGGACGGAGAGTTCGAGGAGATAGTGGAGGAGATCTGCAAGGAAGTGAAGGGGCCGGTCAGCGTCGAGGTGGTTGGAACGGATTACGAAACCATGGTGCGGGAGGCGAAGCAGTTCTCGAAGTTTGCCCCCAACGTTGTGGTCAAGATTCCCATCATCCCGGAGGGGCTGAGGGCGGTGAAGACCGTGAGCAGGCTCGGTATCCCTGTGAACGTGACGCTCGTCTTCTCCGCGAACCAGGGTCTTCTCGCCGCGAAGGCTGGCGCCTCCTACGTGAGCCCCTTCATCGGGAGGCTGGATGATATCGGCCATCGCGGGATGGACGTCGTCGAGGACCTCGTGAAGATCTTCGGCAACTACAAGATGAAGGCTGAGGTTCTCGTTGGGAGCATCAGACACCCGTTGCACGTCATTGAGGCCGCTCGCGCCGGGGCGAGCATCGCCACGATGCCTCCGGAGGTGATGGAGAAGATGGTCCAGCATCCCCTGACTGACATCGGCTTGAAGAGGTTCCTCGACGACTGGGCGAAGGCAAAGAAGAAAGAGAAGCCCTCCATAACGGTCTAGCCTTTCGTCAGGCTTATCAGCATTCGAGGGAAGGCTCGCCAATGAAAAAAAAGTACATGACAGACGCCCACCTCAGTGGCCTCGCGAAGGAGCTGAAGGCGAAGGGGATAGATTGCGAGACCGTACACAGGAGGATGCGCGGCAACGAGGACTCGAGCGTCAAGATAAGCGACCCAGAGATCGTGAAGTTCCTCTCGGGGAAGAAGGGCCTCACCCTCATCACGCTCGACAGCGAGCTGGCAGAGTACTGCGCCCAGCTCCACATCCCGTGCATCAGGGTCCAGGACATCGTCGCCTCCTACATCGATTTGAGCCTGTAGCAAGGTTTTTACCAGTTCAATCGACGGCCCAACTCGATGGCAAAGACATATTCACTTCCGCCACTTCCGTACAAATACAACGCCCTCGAGCCACACATCTCTGAACAAATCATGACGCTGCACCACGACAAACACCATCAAGCCTACGTCAACGGAGCCAACGCAGCGTTGGACAAGCTCGAAAAAGCAAGGGCGGGGGCGATGCAGGTCGACGTGAGGGGAGTCCTCCGAGACCTCAGCTTCAACATAGATGGGCACAAGTTACACACGATCTTCTGGCCCAACATGGCTCCTGCCGGGAAGGGCGGGGGCAAGCCGGGGGGGAGGCTCGCCGACAAGATGGACCAGGATTTCGGCGGTTTTGACAAATTCAAGGCGCAGTTCAGCGACGCCTGCAAGACAGTCGAGGGGAGCGGCTGGGCTCTCCTGCTCTACGACCGGGAGATCGACACACTCGTCCTAACACAGATCGAGAAACAAAATTTCATGCACCTGGCCGAACTTCCTATACTCCTTAGTGCAGACGAATGGGAGCACGCATATTACCTTCAGTACCTCAATGACCGTGCCAAGTACGTCGAGGCGTGGTGGAATGTCGTCAACTGGGACGACGTAGCGAAAAGGTTCGACGGCGCCAGGAAGTAACAACCCGTCGACTCACCTCTTTTTGCTCGCGGCCCTCTGACCATCTTTCCTTGGTAACAACGACCCCTCTGGATGCCGAGATGTGTATTCGTTCTCGGCAACCTTCGCGAAGTCCTCAACCTCCTCCTCGACCTTCCTTCTCGCCTCGCGAACCACCGGCGCAATGTCTTTCCACCTCGCCCCCTTCGATATCGATATGATTATTCTCTTCAGTTCCTGTCTTTCTCGGTGTCTCACAGGCAGATTCCTCAGCAACTTCTGTGCTTCCCATGTGCGCTGGAGGGGAAGGTTCCACAAGTCCTTCGTGTACGTCCCGTATGGTGTTGAGCTGCCTTTAGGCATTGTAACGTAGGGTCCGCTTGGGAAAAATCCCAACCTTTCTATTTGGTCCTTCAGGCGAACCAGAAGCTCGAGATTGGTGTTATAGAGATTCAGCTTCATCCTTACTCCGTTGTATGCTCTGGAGATTTGGATGCTGCCATCGCTGTCTGTAAACCCCGCAAGCCAATGGGTGAGGAGTCCACCGTCCGTTGCCCATTCGAGACCTTGCATCCGAGGTGTTAAGAGGAACCGGAAGCTGTTGTCCAGTCGCGTGGCGACCTTCCATCTGTAGCCTTTGCCCTCTTCATACATGGGATACTGGTAGACGGGACCATGGCCGTCGAACATCTGATGGAAAAGTTCTACGAAAGCCGGATGGGTGGTTGTCGAGGTTACCATCACGCTTGTCCCACTTACCTGCCAGGCCGTAAGGTCACCACTCGCAAACCCCAGCATGTACGCCTTATCGGATTCTGACCCCACGAACGCCGTTCTCTTGTGATGCGTCCGGAGAGGCGCTGACGTTGTGTTCGCCTGCGCTACCCCGCGACGGGGAACTCCTAGTGCGACGAACAGCTTCCAAACTGAGAATTGTCTTCTTCCGAGCAACCGAGCAATCTGAAGGACGGAGACGTTTAGTTCGTTGTGAAGACGGTTGAACGACTGCCGAAGTTCCTCTTTTTCGGATTCGGAAACTCGGGCAAAATAGAGCCGTCCTCCGTCAGTTTTTGCTGCAATAATCTTTGCTGCAACCGCGATGAGATTGGCGCGGTTCTCATCGTTAGTTATCGAGGGCCGAGGCCCATCGTCCCTTGGACTTGCACCGCAATTCTTTGTCGTGTTGAATAAAGCGGCAATCGCATCTAAGGGCCAACGTGGTCGCGCTTGGCCCCAGCTGCGAAGAGAGAAGCACCCTTCAAGAATCCCGCTATGTCCTTCGCATCGTGCTCTGTCGATATCGCTCCCAGATGGCCCGGGAGAACGAAGATTCCATCCCCGGCCATCAGGGCGAGGTGGTATGCCTTCTGTAGGGCGATGTTCGATCTCTGGCTCTCTTCCGCGTTTCTGGGGCTCTCCTTTGCGAAGTGCGTCATGAAGAGGGAGGACGCCCCAGTCGTGTGCGCCTCTATCCCTTCTTCCTTGAACGCCCCGTCAACGCCCCTCCTGAGTTCGTCTCCCAGCTTCTTCAATTGAGAGTAGACCTTTCCGTGATTGCGTCTCAGGTACTTGAGTGTCGCAAGTCCCGCTGCCATCGTGGGGGGATTCTCCGAGAATGTTCCCCCTCCGATTGAAACGAACTTCGCCCTCTCGCGAATCCTCGGGTCTGCGCGGGAGACTATCTCCTCGAGGCCGCAGACGACACCTATCGGAAGTCCCCCACCTACAATCTTCCCCAGTGACGCCAGGTCCGGCTTCAGGCCGTAGTACTCCTGCGCCCCTCCCAGGGCCAGTCGGAACCCTGTGATTATCTCGTCGAATGCGAGGAGTACGTCGTGCTTCGCCGTCAGCTCCCGAAGCGTCTTGAGGTACTCCTTTTCCGCGGGGATGCACCCCCCCGCTCCGAGGACGGGTTCGAGGAAGACCAATGCGGTATCACCTTCGTTTTCTCCCAGGACCCTCTCGGCCGCGCTGACGTCGTTGAATGGAATGCTAACCACATGTGCTTGCTCCTCAGGAAGGATCCCCGCACTCTCGCTCCCGGCGAAGGGGGCGTGGACGGCCGTGTTGAGCTGGGTGTTGTACCCGTGCCACCCTCCGGCTATCTTTACGACTGTCCGCCTCCCCACGTATGCCCGCGCGAGCCTGATGAGGTACATCGTCGCCTCAGCCCCCGAGTTGCAGAACCTCACCATCTCGGCACAAGGAACAGAACGCTGGACCTCCTCGGCAAGCTGGATTGAGAGGGAACTACCCATTCCGTAGAGAGTCCCATGCCGAACCTGTTCTTCCAGTCTGTCCACGACAATCTTGGGGGAGTGCCCGAGGATTAGAGCGGTGTGACCCATCCAGTAGTCCGTGTACCTGTTGCCGTCCTCGTCCCAGATGAACTTCCCCCTAGCCCTCTTCACAAAGAGAGGATATGGTTCATAGAACCTCGTGTTGTGGCTGACTCCGCCGGCGAAGACCTTCAGAGCCCGCCCGTAGAGTGACTTCGACCTGCGAGTCTTGCGTTCATAATCGCGGTTAGCGCCCATCGGGATGGGTCCGTAAGTGGGTGTTTTGAAGCATTTCGATTTTAATAGGCGCGCCCTGCTCAGATGAGGAGGTGCAGTACGCAGTCGAACTCGGGGGCGAGCCATTCAACCTGGAGTACACACTCGAGAGTGGGCAGGTCTTCAGATGGGAGAAGAAGGGGGAGTGGTGGTACGGGCCGGTCGATGGTGGAGTGCTTAAAGTGAAGCAGGATCGTGACTCACTTTACTGCGAATCAAATAGTGATGGGCTCGACGCCTCGTTTGTAAGGCGGTTCTTCCGGCTGGACGAGGACCTGAAGGGGATAATCGGGACGTTCATGAAGGGGAAGGTCATGACCGGGGCCGTCCAGCGCTTCTACGGTCTCAGGCTCATCAGGCAGGAGAGGTGGGAGTGCCTTGCCTCATTCGTCTTGGCGACAAACTCAAACATCCCGTCAATCAGGAGAATGATAGCGAATGTATGCGAGGGGTTCGGTGAACCATTCCTCTACGAAGGCTTGCAGTACAGGAGATTCCCTTCGGCGGAAAAGATAGCCGAGGCGCCCCTCCAGAGCTTGGCTGAATGTGGGCTTGGCTACAGGGCTCCTTTCTTGAAGAGAGTCGCTGAGGCGATTCATGAGGGGAGGCTCGAACTCTCTGAGCTTGCCCTCCTGGACTATCCCGACGCGAAGGAGTTGCTCCTGAAGAAGTTGTTGGGGGCGAAGGTCCTCCTCGGTGTAGGTCCCAAGGTCGCGGACTGCTTCCTCCTCTTCTCCTGCGACAAAGACGAGGCGTTCCCGATTGACGTCTGGGTCGCGAGGGCCTTGGCGCATTACTACCCACGCCTCATTGAGATGAAGACAGCGAAGAGGCTGGCCTCGAAGTCCACGAGGA
>VBPK01000026.1 GCA_005877225.1 Nitrososphaerota archaeon | reverse complement strand
GGGGGAGGTCTTCTCACTTCTGGGACCTAATGGTGCGGGGAAGACGACCACCATCGAGATTCTCGAGGGCCTGAGGAAACAGGATGATGGAACCGTGCGAGTGCTCGGAACTGACCCGTGGACGGATGGTTATGCCCTTCACAAGAAGATCGGGGTCATCCCTCAGGGATTCAAGTTCTTCGAATACCCCACTCCGAGGGAGGCCGTCAAGTACTATGCGGCGTTGTTCGGCGTCAAGGCCGACGTCGAAGGAATCCTCGCCAAAGTCCTGCTCCAGGATTCGGCTGAAGTGTACTTCACCAGGCTCTCCGGCGGTCAGAAACAGAAGGTGGGGCTCGCGCTCTCGCTGGTGAACGACCCGCAACTTCTCTTCCTCGACGAGCCCACCACCGGTCTGGACCCCCAGGCGCGACGGGCGGTATGGGAAGTGATCAGAGGGCTGAAGAAGGAGGGGAGGACCGTGCTGCTCACGACGCACTACCTAGAGGAGGCGGAGGAGCTCGCGGACAGAGTTGCAATCATGAACAAGGGGAAGATAATCACCTCGGGGACGCCCGCTGAGATAATCACCAACCATTCTTCCGGTGAGCGTCTCCTTGTGCACGGGAGCGAACGACTCGCGAAGTATCTGGAGAAGAGCGCGAAGCTCCCGGTTGAGTTCGACGGAAAGGACCTGATCAGCCTGTCCCTGCATCGGAAGGAGGACGTGATGGCCGCGGTCGCAGCAATACAGCAATCCGGTCTGGAATGGGATGACCTGCGAACGAAAAGAGATAGTCTCGAGGACATCTTCGTGAAGCTCGTGGGGGAGCCTATGGAAGAGCTGGAGGCGAAGGCGTAAGCGATGAACGCGAGGAGGGTGGTGGCGGACTTCGGCGTCTTCAGCAGAGGGTACATCCGCAGCCGGATCGGGGCGTTCTTCGCGCTCGTCTTTCCCGTAATCCTCATTCTCATATTCGGCGCGATTTTTTCGGGGGGCAGCTCGGGGCCGGTCAGCGTCTACGTTCAGAACCAGGATGGTTCGCAGGTCAGCAACGGTTTCGTCAGCGCGCTGAACAGCACGAACACAATCCGCCTCCACGCCGTCGACACCTCTCAGAATTTCACCAGCTATCTCCTCTCGCACTCGGCGTCGGACGGCATCGTAATCCCGTCTGGATTCTCGTCCGCCTTCGTCTCGGGGAAGCCGGTCAACGTGACAGTCTACGGGAACCCGGCATCTACGACGAGCGCGATCGTGTCGGGAATCACGCGCGGCGTCGTGAATCAGTTCAACCTCAAGCGCGCGGGCGGATCATCAGTCATCGGGGTGGAGCCGCAGAATGTAAAGTCTCAGTCTCTCAAGTACATCGACTTCCTCGTGCCCGGGCTCGTCGGCTTCTCTGTGCTAACCAGTCCGATGTTCGCCCTGGTCAACATCAGCTCTCAGTACAAGAGAGACAAGATCTTCAAGCAGCTTTCCCTGACTCCGCTCACAAAGTCCGAATGGCTAGTATCCAAGATATTCTTTTACATCGTGCTTACGATCATTTCATTCTTCCTGATGACCCTCGTTGGGGTCTTCGCCTTTGGGGCGCACATCAGCCTGACTCCCTGGATCATACCCTTCCTCGTGGTGGGCCCCCTCCTCTTCGTGTCCCTCGGGATGCTCGTGGGCACGGGCTCCAAGAGCGTTGAGTCGTCGGCGGTGGTCGGGAACCTCGTCACCTTCCCGATGATGTTCCTCTCGGGGACCTTCTTCCCGGTGAGCACGATGCCGGCCTACCTCCAGAGCTTCGCCCACGTGCTTCCACTCTTCTACGTAATAGACGGACTGAACAACGTCATGACCTACGGAAATTATGGGGCGGCGCTTATCGACCTTGGCGTGCTCCTCGTCCTCTCGGCCATAATCTTCGGGCTAGCGGTCAGGTTCTTCAAGTGGCGTGAGGATTAACCCGCCGTCGCGGTTCCTATAAGATGGCAGCGGCAGTTTTCCGCTTCTTACCGCCTGACGCTTGTCTGATTTTAGGGAGGAGGTGCAATGAAACCCCCTGCATACTCTGGGCCGGTAACCACCTTAAATACCCCCAAGAGGAAAATCCCTTTCTTCGAGCAATGCCAAAGGACATCTTCTCCGAGGTAGAAAAACAAGCCCAGAGCGCGGCCACAGCCAGGGCCACCTGGCGCGGAGTGCTAAGTCTGGACATCCCTACTCTCGGTCTGGGTGCGGTAGAGTACCACCTTCGAGCCGCAAAGGCGCACGGGGATCTCGAGCCGGTCAAGTTTGTCAAGATAGACAAAGAGACGGGGAAGGAGGTCGTGAGCCGCGAGGTGCCGAGGATGTACCGCTACAGGCAGGGCCCTGCCGGAGAGCGACTCGACATGCAAGAAATCTCTCAGGATGAGGTGAAGACCAAAGTCAAGTACGAGGGAGAGCTTCTGGTCTCTGTCCGAAACGAAAAGAGGTTCTTTCTCAAGTACGAGCTGGAGTTCTCGGGGCAGTGGATCGAAGTTCCCGCAAGCCAAGTGGTGGACAAACAAGACGGAGAGGAGATCGAGCCATTCGACAGAACAACCAGAATCCAGGTGGAGCCAGACGGATTCGTGCCTCTTGAAAGGATATCAGAGTACAAGTTCAAGGAAGTATACCAGCTCTCACCCGACACGGACCCGAAGGTGAAGGAGACCACGTCGAGGGTGAAACAGCTCGCGAGATATCTCCTCGAAAAGCAAACCGCGCTCGTGTCATTCTTCTCCTGGGGGAGAGGCTACCAGTTTTATACGAGCGTGATCCATCCCTATGAAAGAAAGGACGGCAGACTGTGGCTGCTGATGGGGCTGAGCGAAGGAATCCTGAAACTCGACGATGCCTGGGCGCTTGAGGAGCAGGGAGAGGCAGAAGGACTTCCCCCGGTGCCTGTTGCCAAGAAGAAGCCGAAGGTCACGATCTCAAAGTAATTTTGAGGTTATCTTCAGGAAGCCCGCCGGGGTCTGGTGATGGTGGGACAGCGTGAGTGACTTACTTCCGAACTACGTCCTTGAAAATTACTCAAAAGCCGTGAAGACCGACCTCTCGACTTGGCTGGCACTGAACCCACTTCCTTCTCTCTGCGAGCCAAAGCTCGACGGGATCAGAGTCTTTCTCTTCAAGAGCGGCGACGAGCTAGTCCTCTCGAGCAAGCACGGAGGTATATACACGCCGAAAGGAAATCCCAAAGTCTTCGCGAAGGTGCCAGAGTTCCTGCACGCCCCTCACAGGGCGATACTCGACGGGGAGTACGTGGCGCACGAGGGTCTGTTTCTCTTTGACGTGCTGCGAATCGATGAAAGGGATGTGCGGCCTCTGATGCTGAAGGAGCGGAAGAAGATTCTGAATGAGATCCTCCGGGGAACGGACCTGGAAGTCCCCTTCACGCTCGCGAGGTCCTCCGAGGAGATCACGGCGCAGAGGGAAGAGTCCGTTCAGAAGGGTAGAGAGGGAGTCATCGTGAAAAACCCCTCATCGACATACGGACAACCCAATTCATGGCTGAAGATGAAGAGGTACGACACGATAGACTGCTTTGTGATGGACTACGAGGAGACGCCAGACATGAAAAAGACAGGTATTCCTAGGTCCTGGTATGTCGGCGTCTACGACGCCGCCGGGCAGAGGGTGAACCTGGGGAAGGTCGGTTCGTTTGTTGAGAAGGTGGACCCTCGTCAGGTGAGAATAGGGTCGGTCATCGAGGTGAGATTTCAGGAGGTGACCGACGATATGAAGCTCCGCGCGCCCTTCATACTAAAGGTCAGACACGACAAAATCCCCGCCGAGTGCCTGCTCTCCCAGATAAGGCAGGAACCCGGAAAGATCAGCCATTGAAGAAGGAACTAGACCCGAAGATCGCGGAGGAGATCGCGGAAGACTTTCTAGAAAGGACGAAGGATCTGTACAAGCGGTACGAGCTCGCAGGGAGTCTCAGGAGAAAGGAGCCCGTAGTCCACGACATCGATTTCGCTGTAATTCCGAAAGGTGAATTCGGGACCTGGAGAGAAGAGGTGAAGGAGCGTGTCATCAAGATCGGCGGCACCGTCGGCCCGTTTGGCGAAACCATCTCAAATTTTCGATACAGGGACGTTCTGGTGAACCTCTTCATCTGCCCCAGCGAAGACGCCTGGGGGGTAACGCTGATGTGGGCGACCGGACCGAAGGGGCACACGATTGGGATGACGATAAAGGCGAGGAACAAGGGCCTCCTCCTCGACTCGACCGGCATCTGGACCCGGGAAGAACCCCGGCGCTTGGTTGGAGCAAAGAGTGAAGAGGAGGTCGGAAGAATACTCGGCTGGAAACTCAAGCCCCCGGAAGAGAGAGGCAAAGGGTCCAAGCCCGGCAGTGTCTTCTACTAGGCTCGTCACGACTGCCAACCCAAAAAAGTGATATCGGACGCGGCAGTGTCGCGCCCTGCGAGCGGGGGCGGGCGGGCGGGGGTCCTAGTCAGGCTGCAGCGCTTCGCTGAGGTAGTCCTCGCGAGCGGGTGTGAAGAAATCGATGACCACGGTTGGGAGTTTTGAATCCGTCTTCAGCTCGTGGTAGAGACCCTGTGGAATGAAGTATGAGTCTCCCTTTGATATCTTCCACATCCTCTCTCCAACCTTGAAGTCTCCCCCTCC
This sequence comes from Nitrososphaerota archaeon, assembly GCA_005877225.1. Classification (GTDB taxonomy): domain Archaea; phylum Thermoproteota; class Nitrososphaeria; order Nitrososphaerales; family Gagatemarchaeaceae; genus TA-13. Next base: position 918 of record VBPK01000026.1, on the reverse strand, counting down.
TTCCAGGAAGATGCCAAATTGGGCGTGGGTGTGATTGTGCCACGGAAAGACGGAACCAGGGGCTATCTTGTACAGAACCATCATACCCGAAGCGGAGTGAGACAGTATTCTTCTCCTGACGCCCGGGAGGATTTCGTGCCAGGCGCCGGGCTTATCGCGCCACATCGCCGGCTCATCACGACCTTTGGGCCGCCTCTCTTTGTCAGTCACACGCGGAGAGAATAGATTTTCGACTTATATCTTATCCGTAGGAAGACCCCGTTCCAGAAGTCGCGAGAACAGACTCTTGGGGAGTAGTCAGGCCTCCGCCTCTCTGTTGACGGGCCAGACGGTGCTCCCTCTTATGTCGTCGACCCCGAGGACGAACTGCATTACCCTCCCGAGTCCGATCCCGCACCCCGAGTGCGGGTGACCGCCGAACTCCTTGTAGAAGTTCAGGTACCAGGCGAAGTCCTCCAGCCCTCCTCCCCTCTCCTTCAACAGCCTGAACATGCTCGACTCCAATAGTCGTTTCACTAGCCTGTCGTACTCGTACTCTCTCTCTGCCGCCCCCACCGCCTCCCCGCTGTACGGCAGAATCAAGTCTGCGCTGTCTACCAGCTCACGATTGATCGCATTCTCTTTCATGTTGAAGAACTTGATCGCCTTGGGGTAGTGAGTTATGAAGAGGGGCTGACTGCCCATGTACTCGACCAAGAGCTTCTCGTGCTGGCTCTTCAGGTCGTCTCCCCACCTCACCCCCTCGCCCTCGAGCAGCTCGACGGCGTCCGTGTAGGTTATCCTCTTGAAAGGCCTCCTGACGTTTTGGAGTCTCTCCGCGTCCACTCCGAGGACCGCGAGGCCTTCGCTTCTCTTGGCGAGCACCTCCGAGACCATACTCACCAGCGTTCCCTCGACGTGCTCCAGAAGCTGCTCGAA
>VBPK01000025.1 GCA_005877225.1 Nitrososphaerota archaeon | reverse complement strand
TATTGCCGTTGAAGTTAAGATATGGCGTAAGTGTGGGCTTCATGGTTGCCACCTCTATCAGCTTCCTCGAAGGAGTGCTCGGCGGCTTCAGCTAATTATGTCTTTTTCTACGTGATTATTGATGTCACTTCCATTCTGAGCATCTGCGTAGAAAGTTCATATCGCATGATGAAGCTGATTTGCCCATGAAGAAGTGCCGCCCAAGGTACGTTTCTAAGAAGCACGGTGGCGGCGAGTTCCTTAACGTGCCGGTGGCCCGGATGTCGAAGCCGGAGGGGGACGTCATGAGCGTGCAACTTACGGAGTTTGGCTCCAGGAAGACTCTTGGAAGGATTGCGCTTTGGGAAAAGCGGAAGGAGGATTCGCAGTAGATGGGAACCCCAGAGCTCGAACTCGCTGGGGGAGTATTGCCAGCCAACCTCACCGAAGAGAGGCGCCTAGATGTAGAGGGTAGGATCAAAGCCTGCGACATCGAGGGGCTTCCCTCCCTCGCAGGAATATCGAGCAGGAATGCCCTCAGCCTTCTCACCAAGTCAAAAGAAGAGGACTCGCGAATACGGGAACGAAGGGTGCTGAAGACAGGCGACGCCAGAAGGCTCAAGCGGGACCTCTTGGAGATCTTCGCTGGCGAGGCCTCCTCGAAGCTGGCGAAGAACTCCCTTCTGCTGCTGACGCCTTCGCTGGACGTGAAGGTAATACGAAACAGACTGAAGCTGTCCATCGACGGAAAGGAGATCTCCGACTCTCTCAACGCTCTCGGGAGGTCTGAGGAGTTCAGGAGAATTCTCTCCCGTCTCTCCTTCTCTCCGAGGCAAGAAAAGACCGGTTCTGATACGCTCGAATTCTTCGCTGCAAGAAGAGACATTCTGGGGGCAGTCCTCGAAGTGCTCACGCGATTTTCAGACGCCCCTTCAGTTGCGTCATTCTTCGCAAATGCTGATGACGAAACCTTGCGGGAAATCCTCGCCACGTTAGAGGAGGTGGAGGGAGCCAGCGGGATTGAGGATGCTGAAGCCGTGATTTCGGACGCAGAGCTGGAGATCAACGATGCTCTCAGGAAGGGCGTGAGGGACAGGCAGAAAGCGGTCTCGATAGTCGAGGACAAACTGGCCGAGATTGTTTCTTCCCTCGCGATGAAATGGGAAGAGGAAGAGCTGCTGAAGGGCGCCTTCGAGACATCAGCCCTCCCATTCGAGTTCGACAGGGTCGCGGTCAGGAAACTTGTCGGCGAATGGAGGCAGAGGAAGGAAGAGGAACTGAGGGCCAGGGTTGAGAAGGCCGAAAGGAGCCTGAGGCGACACATGGGTACGGTCAACGACCTAGTCGAGAGGGCAATCCTCTTGGACGGGATTCTCGCTGTGGCTTCCGCGGCGGAGAAGTACTCCCTCACCATCCCAGAAGCGGGAACTGGCGGCATAGGCTTCGTGAGCGGGAGAAACCCCTTCCTCATGAGGGAACTCGGCGGAGGGACCCCGGGGTTGCAGCCGGTGAGCTACTCGATCGGCAAGCCTTCGTCCATCAGGTTGGCGAAGCCCAGGAACGCCGTCGTGCTCACGGGTGCAAACAGCGGGGGAAAGACGACCCTGCTCAATACCATGGCAGCAATACACATAATGGCACTCCTCGGACTGCCGGTTCCAGCGGAGAAGGCAGAGACAGCGCCGATGCCGATTTACCTCTTCAGGAAGAGGGTAGCGAGGAAGACCGGGAGCCTCGAGCAGGTGCTTCGGTCGCTCATTCCCGTGCTTGCAGACAGGAAGAGGAAGCTTGTTCTCATTGACGAACTCGAGGCGCTGACAGAGCCGGGAGCGGCCGGGAGGATCATTGCTTCGATCATCAACAAGGCAGCAACCACAAGCAGCCTCTTCCTCCTGGTGACGCATCTGGCGAAGGAGACTCTTCCGCATGTGAAGCTCCCGGTGAGAGTTGACGGGATCGAGGCGAGCGGGCTTGACGAAAAGGGTGACCTGCTTGTCGACAGGCAACCCAGGTTCGATCACATAGGTTCGAGCACGCCGAAGCTCATAATCATGAGGCTCTCAAGGGCCGCGAAGAAGAGGGCGGTGAAGGCGCTCTATGATGATGTGCTGGCTTCTCTCGCGGAGGGAGCAGGCGAACCGGTCCAAGCCCCCCTCACATTTCCTTGGCTCGAAGAGACCTCTGTACGTCGACAATCCAGGGCTTGACCGATGGTTTCCTGATTGCCTCGCTGGTCTCCAAACCTCGCTGCGGTAGCCGGGACTTCCGACAGTTCCCCCTTACCATCGGACATGATTCATCTGACCTCTTGCCAGATGCCGCCATACCGAATTACCAACCCAAAATCATCGACTTCGAGTTCCGCGGTAAAACCGGAAGCGCTCCGGTACAGGTATTTTCTGGGACCCAGACGTTCGTAACTTTGCTTCAGAGAAGTCACTTCGAGACTTGGTAACCTCACCCACGAGGCAGTCAAGTCGAGACGTTCACCGATCTTCAAACGAGTTCGTCTAATCGGAATCGTGTTGGTGACGGGACTCGCCTCGATGTCGACGTCCGTGCACTGACGGAGGTCGGACGCTTCCGCCCATCGACGAACCACACGTCGTCTCGAAAATCAACCTTCGTGCTGGTCGATTTGCCGCTGCTTATCCTCTCAACAGCCAAACTTCGCGTCTTGAACGTTCTGTCCACCAGAATCTGATATCGCGCTCCAAACGAACTCGTTGGGAACTTGGCGACCATGACACCTGCAAAGCGCCAGCCTTCCATTTCTCTCCTGACGGAACAGTAATCTAAGCTCGGATTCCTAATTCCCCTCCAGACTATCTCGCGACCACCGGTTGGTGCCTAGGCAATCGAATCGCACCGTTTGACCGCTTTCATCGACGAAGACCTCCGCGCCTCCTGGGTGGTGTACTTACAACCGTCTTAGTCACTCATTCTTCTGACGCGCATCTCCTCCCTCAGCTTCCATGTCTTTCCTTCGTCACGACTTTCTTCAGAGTGCCATCTGAATGAGCTTGCTTTAATCTCCGAGAAGATCCATTTAACTAGATAGCCCTCGTCGGTTCTTCGCTCAAGCACGATTTCGTCTCCGACCTTTCGGCCGATTAGCTGCTTTATTGCGCCCTGCATTGGTGAAAACCACACCACGTGCCACGCGTCGATTTTGCGGTCGTAATATCTTAGCGTGGTTCCATCGGGAATCATCTTGTGAGTCTTCTCATCGAAGGTCATGAAGGTGTCTTGGAGCGCTCGGCCTTCGAGAATCCAATCTACGTGTAGTTCACCTCTCGATTTGAGCCACGTGCCGTCGTCCTGGAGGTACCTGTCTTCAACTATCTGCCAGTCCCCGACGAACTGCCCGAAGAGCGCGAGCTTTTCTTCCATCCCGGGGAACGGCCCCTCCGCGGGTAAGCCAAAGATTCCCCAGGCTCTTCCCGTCTGATCTGCTTTTTGGACCTGCCGAGTCATGCGAGTCCCCACGGGGGACCCCTCCCATAAGCCTGCTGCCGTCCCTTGTCGGGTTCTGCGGCCCTTTACCTTCAGGCTTCCGCAGAATTCCACACGCACAGACTACTCCGCGAATGAACCTCACTCGGCGCCTTCTGGAGATTACCTGCGAATCAGAGTTCTAAGGGTCTTCTTCTACACAGAGGATTCAAGGGCGAATGTTAGGATTGGGTCGATGAGGACCGACAAAGAAAAAAGCCCCGGACACTATGTTCTCTACAGTGCTCGCTTAAACATACCCGAGCGCGGTACTGGGGGAACGTCACGCCTAGGCTCTAAACCTATTCGGACGCTCTCTCTTGTCTCGCCTCCTCATGATGACACGCCCGAACGAGCTAGGAAGGGGCCTTTACTCTGACCTTCTTGTGTCCGCGAGCCTTCGACGGGACCCATCCGCCGTCCTTGGTCCTCTTGTATCCTTCATCATAGTGCATCCTGAAATCATTAGAATTGTCGAGTGCTTCGGCCGGAAAGAGTGCGCCCCACCCCGGCCCTCTCATGACGATTTCATTGAAATCAGGGTTGAATATGAGGTCCTTGGAGTAGTAGGGACGGTCGTGCCACACCTCCATGTCCAGGATGCGGAGCGCCTCCCCTCTGTCTGCGATCAGCTGCGAGGTGTCGTCCGGCCCTGTCGGTTTCCCGATCAGATCCCCTCGCTTCACCTCTACGTCCTTGTCGTTGTATCTGAGGGTCCCCGACCCTTCGAGAATGAGGTAGTATTCATCAACCTCTGAATGGCTATGAAAACGAGCGGCTGATTCTCCGTGCTCAATCAGCTCGACCCTGAAAAACGCCCGTCCTGGCCCGAGCAGCGGCATGAAGAATCGCTGGAAGGAGTCTTCGTCCCTCACGGCGAGAGAACGCTCCGAGCTGTCGAGAGACTCGTCGTCGAAGACGTTGACCACCGGTTTCTTCCATAGGTTCTCTGAGACCGTCGCACCTTTTTTCAGACGGATTTCGTTGGCCCAGAAGGACAGGATTCGCAACAGGAAGTCGAGTGCCTCCTGGCTCAAGGTGGGGATCGTCAAGGTCAGCTCGCTCTTCGCGTTCTTGTTCAGATTTCCTGCCTTCTTGCCGAGCTCTTCCCAGAGCCAATTTGTGAATTGAATGAGCCTGCCTCCGTGCCCTTTCGGAATCGTGGGGTTGGATTCAAAGAACAAATCCCAGGCCTTGTCGACCCTTATCGCTCCATCGTGAGTGCCTTCCTCGAGAATCAGTTTCGTGTTGGCCAACCAACTCCCCGAAGAGCGCAAGTCTTTCCTCCAGCCCGGGAAACGGTCGGAGAGACCCTAGACCAAAGATTCGCCATACGCCTCCCGGCCGGACTCCTATTTTCGGTATGCCAAGGCATGCGAAAGGTCGGTGACGACCATCCCCAAAAGGTTACTCCCATCGATTGTCGCCTCCCGTAATCGTTGACTTTCAAGCTTCCGCAGGCCTCAGCCGCAAGTACGGGCCCACTCCACGGATGATCTTATTCTGCGCTTTCCGAAGGTGGTCTACGAAGCTCGTTCTTGGAACTCCGAGCCTTTGAGCTAACTCCACTGCAGTCGCGCTTCTCGGCAGATTGAAGTATCCGTTGTCTAGCGCCACCAGCAAGGCGTTCGCCTGCTTCCTCGTCAAGCCGCCCAAAAGGGAGGCGGTGGAGACGAGACTATCAGTGTGAATCGATTCTTCTGATACCGACCTGCGTGAAGTCACCTCCACGGTGCAATGCCTTTCTAGGTCTCTGAATAGCTGCTTCATATCACGTTCCGAGAATGCCATCACTCGATACCATTCATACCCGCCTGTATAGATCATTGGCTGCAGGTTCAGGCAATTGCGCTTCTCGATGGTGGGCAAGGTGGGAGGTGGAAGTTTGTCACATGCACAGTGCTGTAGCACGACCTGAAGGTTCGACGCAGCTCGCGACGTGCGAATAACCTTCGAACCGATATTCTTGAGCATCTGCCGAATTGCCAGCTGTTCGTGGGTGCTCTTCGGGCCGCCATGGGTGATTTCCAGGACGTCTCGGCTCCAGTTGCACCAGTGGGAAATGGCTGCGGACGGGTGATCTCTCGAAAAGTTGCAGTACGGACAATCATGCTGGAGCTTGAAGGCCAATTCGTAGTATGTCATGCTCCTGAAGAGGCCGCGGAGAGCCACTTATGTCAATGCCCGTCAAGTGACGGCAGCTCGAGGAGTGGAGGTAACGAACCGGAAGCGCCGCGAACTTCGAGCCATCAGAAAGACAACTTCTTTCTCGTCGGGGTTTCGGCAGAATTCGGCGTGTTGAAAAACGCACTGTCTGA
>VBPK01000024.1 GCA_005877225.1 Nitrososphaerota archaeon | reverse complement strand
GTTCACCGTCGCGTAGTTCGTGTCGTACACAATGTCCATCGCCGACCTGGTCGGCCCGTAGACCTCAAGCTGAGTGAACTGGTCTGGTGCCTGACCATTGTTGTAGACGTAAATTGTGATGGAGTTCGATGTATAGCTGACCTGTGGGATAACAAACCTCTCCTGGAGGAAGTTCAGGGTACCCCCGACGTTCTGGCCGTAGGCCAGCTCGCTGAGGTTTGCCTGCGAGCGAACGTAGCTGAAGACGGTGGTACCGGCCGCAAGCGTAATCGCCATCGTCATGAGCGTTCCAGTCAGTTCAGAGACTCCCCTTCTCCTTCGATTGACACGCACGATATGACCTGAAACGCCTATGATGCAATTAGAAGCTTGTCGACCAGAGATAGATAAGATGCGTTTGCAATGTATGGAGCTGTAATTCGTACTCATCTTTGGCAGGTCGCCTTACGGTTCTCATCACTTTCGGCTGAAAAATCCAAAATTTTCGGAGGACCGGGCAATCCCCCCGTTCGAGGCTCGATGGGAGTTCTCGGCAGTACAGAATTACGCAGCTCGGGGAGACCTTCCTCGTCGACTGCGGAGCTCGAGAACGCGTCCCGGACCCTATCGGCCGAGAGGACAGTGCTGCTTCAAGAAAGCATTACTGCGTCTTCAATATTCGCGAAGTGGGGGTCTCCCGTCAACACCTTGGCCCCGAGCTTCCTCGCAGCTGAGAGGACGAAGGCGTCAGCCAAGCCAAAGCTGGAGTGCTTTGATTTTACCTTGGCATGAAGGAGGCCCGCATCCCTCGAGTCCTTTTCGCTGAGCGCGAATATCTTTGAGTTTGTCATGATCGCGCTCCAGGCAGCATCCGTATCTTTCTCCCTTCTTCGAACCTTTGAGATTATCTCTGCCAAAGACACATCATGCGTAAAGATTTCGTTGCCGTCGTCAGCGAGTCTTTCTCTGACTTTCTCGCCGAGGAGGCTTCCCTCAAGGTACTCTGAACCAATCCTTCCTTGCTTTGCGGACCTCTATCTCGACGAGTTCCCCTTCCCGAATCCCCTCTTGCTCCGTCACCTCCTTCGGAATGCTTACGACGATCGAGCCGCCAACTTTCCTCGACCTTACAAGTGCCTTGGTCATTGCCAGTTCAATCTCACTTTGCGTCGCCTCTACTACTTATATCTTTTTATCATATATGCGGTGTTACAAAAAAGAACCCCCTGACGAGGGAGCAGGGAATCAAGGTTGAGGGGAGAATAAGTGGCTGACAATCGTCGAATAACGCAAGTAAACAAGGGGCGAACCTACCCCGAGGGTAGAGCCAAGTCTTGATGAGAAAATGGCGGAGCATGAGTCTCACGTCCAAACTGGCGGTCTGCTTCATTGCCTATGTGGTGGTGGGTTTCCCAGCCGTACTCATCGGCGGTGGGGCCATCCTCGAAGCGGCGGGCATACCCGCTGCCACACCCGCAGGCGAATCGCCTGCCGTGGCGGCGTATTTCGTCATACTTGTGGGGCCAGTCTTCGTTGTCCCTGTTGCCATCTTGGTCGTGGGAGTTCGAAACTGGCGGAAGTCGAGACAACATCGAACGCCAACCCCTTAGACAGCCATGTCCCGACCCTTGACACCGACAGATTATGAGCCACGTCCCGACGTCTAACGGAGCCTCCCAGAGACGATGTGGCTCGACGATTGAAGCGTTCTAACGCCCAGAACGCCTTGTTCGCTTCAGTAAGATTAACTCAACTCTAGAAGATACTCGATTTGTGCAAATGGTCGCCTACGAAAGATTCGTCCTCTTGGCGCTTCTGGCGACCGGAGTCCTTGGTGTCGCGGTCCTCCTGTTCCCGGCGCAGAAAGAGGCGGAGCCGCTCTCTGCGACAGGTAGCGGGAGCTCGGGGCTGGTGCTCAACCTCTCAATCAACGGTAGCTCGATTGCTGAGGGTCATGGCGTGGAAGTCCATATCAGCGAGACCAACAGCCTCTCTTCCATGAACAACGTCACGACCTCACAGAATTGGGGGACGAACTTCTCGTTGGGTCGATGCAGCGCTGACTACCCCTTCGGAATCGCTCTGTTTAAGGGGCATTACACGCTCCAGAACTTCATGGAGGGGGAGAGGGTGAGTCTGCAGAGCCCCGTCCAGAACTACCTGTGCGTGAGGCCACCCTTCTCCACGAGCTACTACCACTTCCTCCCGAAGAGCGACACAGCGGTCGTACAGGTCGACATGGGTAACCAGACGGTAACCTTGCCCATGGGGACCTCAATCTCGATCACGGGCTACTGGACCGCTGAGGGGAGTTTCACCCCTCTCCAGCATGGCACGTACACGCTGGTCGCGGGCGACGAGTGGGGAACGCTCGCTCTGCTTCACTTCATCGTGAATTAGGGCCTCGCCTGTTTCGGAAAAGGGATGTCCGGAGGAAGCGCCTTTTTGAAACGTAAGCGCTGGCTGAACGGATGATTTTCACATAATCACTTTTCGATTGAAAGATGCAAATCGGCTGCCAGGAATCCCTTGGGGTTATGCCGGTCGCATAGGACGAGGGAACACTGTCGCCCGGCTCTCAAGAGCCCAAGAAATTGCGGGATTCTGCCCAACTAGCCAAGGGCAGAAGCTGGGACTAGTCAAAGGCATTATCGGTGACTATAGCGAAGGGATGCTGGTTGTCCGAGGCGTCGTTCTGTCCTCTCTTGATGTTGTTAGGATCTATCAGCACGAGCAAGATCCCGGTCGAGACAAACTGGCGTCCCGGTGGGCACGCGGGATTTGATCCTCCACAAGGCGAACCGTTAGCTAACACTCCCGTGTTCCCGGAGTAGAAGTTGCCCGAAACCGTATTTCGACGAATTGTTCCAACGGCGTCTCTGGCATACTCGATGCCGTTCTGGGCTATGAAGTTCACAGGTCCAAGCCCTGTGACGACGTTGTTCGTTGTGCTAACGTCGCTGTCGTGGTTGATCACTATTCCGCCCTTCTGATAGGCGGAGATAGTGCTGGAGTCTATGCTTCCTGAAGCCAGAGGTCCTCCTGGGCCGCTGTCGAAGATTATCCCGATGCCCGTCTGGACGCCGTTAGGAGTGAACGCGGTACCCGTGTGCGCGCCTACGTTAGAGACGGTAGCCCCGGAGATTGAGACGGTTATTGTCCCGAGTTGAGAGTCCACGAAAATGCCGTATTGGTTCGCATCGTGGACGATCAATGCCGAGACGGAACCACTGCTGATGATGTAATCGCCGATGTCACAGCCAGTTGCGTCAATTGTACCCGTGAGCTGGTTCGTGGCCGCGGTCGTGAGCGTTCCCCTGCTTGTGACGACGGGAGTGCAAACGCTGGCGTGGACAGGCGACACTAGACTGATGGATAGGCTGAGAACTGCTGCGAGCGCGGATGCGTAAAGGACGACAACAAGTGCTAGAGAGATATTTTTTGAGATTCTTCTCTCATGTAAAATCTTCTGTGAGAGCCATACATAAGAGCCTAAAAGTCCTGCTGGTTTCTTCTACCGGAATCGAAGCCTCATCTCGCGAGGATGCGAGTGGCCCACAAAGGGCGATTTCCGTGGTGAGAATCCGCTTAAATATGATAGTGGCCAGTCTTTGCATGTGGGTGCCCAGACACCGCCGGCGGGAATGCCCCAAGGGACTTCGTCTCAGGAGAGGTCCGCACTCACAAAGGTGATGTGGTTCGGGGTTCTCGCGCTTGTCGGCCTTGTCGGGGGTTGGGCTGTGGCATTCTTGGTCTTGGGGACGGTCTTCGTGTCCGCGACGAACCTCAACCTCCCTGCAAACCCGACACCGGCCCAGGTTGGCGCGGCGCTCGGTCCCCTCTTCCAGAATTTCAGCCTGCTGATACCCTCGATCCTCGTGATAGGGCTGGCCGGCGACGTACTGCTGACCATGGGCTTCCGCGATTTGGCGAAGGTCGAAAAGCCCAAGTTCTCGCTGCCGTGGAAATTCATGATCGTCCTCATAATCGGGTTGGTACTTTTAGCAGGCGGTCTCATCCCCGTATTCAATGACATACCGAATATCATCGCTCAGGCCCCGACCGGCCCCGGAGCCCCCTCTGCGGCCTTCTTCTCGGCCATCTCAACCCTCATCTTCGCGGCCTTGATCGCCGTCATAGGGGGGATCATGGCGCTTGTCGGGACCATTGGTGGCCAGATCCTTGGACTTTGGAGAGTGGGGTCCAGGTACAACTCAACAGTCATCAAGATTGGCGCCATTTTCGTGATCATACCTCTCCTGAACTTTGTGGCCCCGATACTCATCCTGGTAGGAGCCGCCCAGGCCAGAGGGAGTCTCTCCAAGCCAGTGTGAGGCGCGACAACGGTCAACCTGAACTGCCCTTGAGTGGCTTTCCTCTTTCTTATCCTCTGCGAACATCCCACCTATAACGAGCATGGAAGAATAGACATCTATGACCAAGAGATTGTTGGAAAGTGCTTTTGCCAATCTTTCTACCGATCTTATCGCCGATGCGTGCGTGCGCCTCCAAGTCCCTCTGCGCATCGCCCCATCTGGCATACATCCGTTGGTGCCGGAAATGCGTGTCGCTGGGCGGGTCTTGCCCTCTCGTCATCGAGGAAGTGTAGACGTTTTCCTGGAGGCCATGAGGAAAGCCTTGCCCGGGGATGTGCCGGTTGTGGATAACGATGGTCGAAGCGACGAGAGTTGCGTGGGTGATCTTACCGTCTTAGAGGCCCGGGCGTGGGGCGTGGCGGGTTTGGTGGTGCGGGGCTACCATCGGGACACCGATGAGCTGGTGCGGCTGGGTATTCCCGTATTCAGCTACGGGTCGTATCCGGCTGGTCCCCGTCGCCTCGATCAGAGGGGGCCCCTGGACCTTTCCTCTGCTCAATGGGATGGTTTCACCGTTGATGGTGATGACGTGGTTTTTGCGGATGATGATGGCGTACTATTCGTGCCATCGGGGAGAATCGAAGATGTCTTGAAAGTCGCCAAGTCCATATGGAAGGTCGAGCGGCAGCAGGCAGAGAGAATCCAGGCTGGAAAGAAGCTTTCTGAACAATTGGACTTCGATGGGTTCCTGGCAAAGCGTAATTCAGATCCATCCTATACCTTCCGCAGGCATCTTCGGGAGCGAGGGGGAGCTGTAGAGGAGTAGGCCTTCCCTAAATTCCCTCTTGTCACCTGGTTCATGCTGTACGGCCGCACCCGACGATTCAGGGTCTTATGTGCCTGACTTCTACATTGCCCACATTGGCAAGCTCGCTGTCCGTCGTAAGCAAGAGCGCGTTCTCGGACTTCGCGAGGGCCAGCGCAAAACAGTCTGCAAGCGCGAGCCTATTCGATTGCCTGCATTTCTCCAGGCCAGCCAGTCTGACTAACTCCTCTCCGTGAACGATACTGAGTCCGCTGTTCCTAGTTTGAAAATACCAGGTGTCGGCTGTCTGCTTCCCGAGTTTCTGGCAGGTCTTGTAATAGAACTCTGCAAGGTTGAAAGTAGAGATCAAACCCTTTGACCGCCCCGCAATAATATCGTCGAAGTACCGCTTCACGCCGCGGTGGTCTGCGAAATGCAAGGAAAGCACCCCGGCGTCGAGGACTAATTTCTCACTCATCTCTTTGCTTCTTCTCTGTGCTCCGCCTCAAGTTCTCTGACAGCTTCAATCAGGAGATTGGATTTCTCCCTCCCGGCGCCTCTCAATTCACGGAGCGTCTTCACTGGAACGAGGAACAAGCCCTCTCGATCTCTACGAACTCAACCTTGCTTCCCTGCCGAAGGTCATACTTCCTTCTTACCTTGGAAGGAATCGTCACCATGCTCTTGCTGGTCACTGTAGCGACTTGGCCCATTCGTACCATATGAATATGGTGAAAACCATGTATTTAAGCAACTCGCATGGTGGGGTGTTTCCGCGTGATCCCTGTGAAGATGGTTCGACAGCTTTACCCTATATGATTTCTTGTCCACCCCAGAATTGTGATACCAAGGGCGAGACAGGGAGCTGGTGGCTCACGAACTCAGGTACCTAACGAGGGATTCTGGCGTCATGACTACGTCGTTATTTCCTTGCTGAGAATCGCATAGACTCTCGGGCCGAACCTCTGCTCGACTAGCAGGAGCAGGTCCTCGTAGCCGTAGAAGACGTCGAGGAGGCTGATTCC
>VBPK01000023.1 GCA_005877225.1 Nitrososphaerota archaeon | reverse complement strand
TACTCTCTCATTCCTCCAAATGCTACATATTTCGCCGTTACGTAACGAGAGCAAGGAATCTAGAGATCAGGAGGGAGCTAGGTGTATAGAAATCCATCTCGAGCAGGACTGCCGTCCACCACCCATCGACGCGAGCCCGCTCTGTGCCCGTCGATTCTTCAAGCTCTGACACTTGACCGGACACGCACACCAATTGCCTCCGACTGGTCGCGGTAGGGGGAACATTCACTGTGACTTCCACATCTATCCCCTGACATGATGTTGAACTGGCGATAGATTCAGGATGCACCTACGTCACCGTGGAAGTCTCGCAAGCCCCGAACTCCGAGCCGGTACGCACCGAAGAGGCGCCGGAGTGGATAATCGAGTCTGGAAAAGCGCTGAGAGAAGTGGGCATGCGACGCATCCTCACCTCCCGATGAGAGCCCTGACCCAATCAGGGAGGAATGCCTTGTCCGGGAAGTACCAGAAGAACCAGGCGAAGTTTGCGACAAGGTAGACCGTGGCGAGCCTGCTCGAGAACCATTCCCTTGTGGTGAAGTAAGCTGTGCCGAGGGCGAGAGCAGGCACCGCGGGGAGGATGTAGAAGGGGTAGGTGACCCTTCCGTAGAGCCAGAGCCCCAAGTAAGGGAGGTACCCCCAGAGGAACCAGACGAGAGCGAAGACACCCCCCTTGAGGTCCCCCTCACGCTCGGCCGATGGGGACCTCGCTTTCTCGCCGCCGCGCGCCCACCGATACACGACGAGGGGAACCCAGAAGAAGACCATCCAGACCATCATCATGTTCGTTACCCCAAAGTACCCGACTCCGACGTATACTATGTTGGCCTGAGCGGAGGAGACTGTCACGTGCGTTACCAGGTAGGCGATTGGCGTGTAGTATGTGAGCCAGTTGAGTGGTGTGATGGGTGACTTCAGCAGGTCATCTGTCCACCCGGGGCCGGTGAGCGACGCACCGTACTTCAGCATGAACTGCAGATGCTGGAAGAAGGTCGGAAGTGAGGGCTGCGTGTACAGGGAGTCGTAGACCTGGAGGCCGATGATGAAGACGATACCGGCTGGTATAGCGATCTTCGCGAGCGAGTAAGCCCAGGCCTTTACTCCCCCCCGAAAGAAGGCGGTATGATACGTCAGGACGGCGGCGAAGAGGAAGACTGCCGTCTCCTTGGAGAGCCCTGCAAGCCCCAGGATGAGGCCTGAGAGGATCAGGTTGTCGAATTTCCAGAAGCCGCGCCCGTAAAGGTAGACGAGGAAGCCAGCCATCGCGAAGAATGTCGTCGGAACGTCGATGAGGGCGGGTCCCGAATGGACGAAGAAGAGGGTGTCGAAAGCCAGGAGCAGGGAGGCGAAGTAAGCCAGTCTCATCTTGCGAGACAACAGGTACGTGATCGCGAACAGAAGAGGAATGGAGAGGGTACCGAGGATGGTGGGAAAGATTCTCCAGCCGAAGTCAGTGAGGCCGAAGAGTTCGATGCCGACCGCGATCAGCGCCTTGGCGAGATAGGGGTGCTCCAGGTTGCACGCGTCTGCATAGGGCTGGCACTGCTTTCCGGCGAGAAGCGACTGGGCGGCCGGCACGTAATACACCTCGTCCATTATGCAGCCGAAGGCCTGCTTGCTCGTGTCGTAGCAGTCCGTCGTCGGAGGGAGGTTGATGGTGTAGACGTGTAACAGGAAGATGGAGAGAGAGACGACGAAGAGGAAGAGGATCGGGTCCCGGAGGTCGGCGCGGCCCCTCCAGAGGGTTGCGACCCCCACGACCGCGGCTGTTGCCGAGGAGAGGATGAAGACGACGAAGAGAAGCTGAATCGCAAGGAACCCAGGGTCACTCGGCGAGTAGGCGTTCATGGCCACGAGGGTCACGCCCGCGGAGAGTGATGAAACGGCGAGAAGTAGCGCTCGCCTGAAGAGGGGGAAGGAACGTCCCGAGAGCGGGCGCTCGCTCCCCTTGCCGCTGCTCACGGCGCCCTCCATCCGCATGCTTGGGCGCCGACTCCTGCCGCTTTTAAGTCGTTGATTGAAGAAGAGAGATGCGCGCGGCTCATGAAGGTTCTAGAGAAAAATTCGGAAGACCGCCGACTATCGTTCGAAATCACCGAGACGGACCTTGGCGGACGGGTCGGAAGGCTCACCGTGGGAGGTCGAAGAGCGACAACCCCATGCCTTCTCCCCGTCGTGCATCCTGTCCATCAGATTATCCCCGCCTCGGATTTGAGGACGATGGGGTTCGAGGCCGTGATGACCAATTCTATGATTCTCTACAAGCGGGAGAAAGATGAGGGGAAGGCCCGGGGGATAAGGTCAATCCTCGGGTTCGACGGGTTGGTGATGACTGACTCAGGTGGCTACCAGGCGCTCGAGTACGGCGGGGTCGATGTGACCTACGAGGAGATTGCTGGATTCCAAGTGGCGATCGGTTCAGACCTCGCTGTCACGTTAGACCGCCCTACCGGTCTCACGAGTTCAAGGGAGCACGCGGTGGAGACTGTCGAATACAGCCTCAAGAACGCGCTCAAGACTCTCCGCACCTACAGAGATAGAGGAACGGTCTGGGTCGGCCCGGTTCAGGGCGGGCTATTTCTCGACCTACTCGCCAGGTCGGCCGGTGACCTCGTCGAGGCCGGCTTCGAGTTTCTCGCGCTGGGAAGCCCGACTCAGGTGATGGAGAATTACATGTTCGTCGAACTCGTCAGGATGATCTCGAGGGCGAGAAAAGAGATGCCGTACTCGATGCCCCTTCACCTCTTCGGTGCGGGTCATCCTCTCACGATGGCTCTCTCCATCGCGCTGGGTTGCGACACCTTCGACTCTGCGAGCTACATCCTCTTCGCGAGGCAGGATAGGTACATGACAGAGAGGGGAACGGTTGAGCTGAAGAGAATGCAGTACCTCCCTTGCAGCTGCCCTGTGTGTGCGACCACCTCGGTCGGCGACCTGACCTCGATGGGGAGGGAGGAGCGGGTGAAGAAACTCGCGCTGCACAACCTCTTTCTGCTCCGCAAGGAGTTGATGGCTTGCAGGGAGGCCGTGACCGAGGGGAGGCTCTGGGATCTCGTGGAGGAGAAGGCCGCCGCTCACCCGAGGGTATCGGAGGGCTTCCGCGAGATGGCTGGGCAAGCGGAATTGATGAAGGCCGGGACCGCACTTCTCAAGGAGAGGGGGCTCCTTCTCAGGAGCGAGATGGACGAGGAGCGACCCGAGCTGATGCTGGCTTCTGAACGTCTGAGGAGTATCAAGAGAAGGCGCAGCAGCAGCAGCACGGCCATCCTTCTCCTGACCCGCGGCCGGCGTCTCCGAGGGGCCGAACTGCTCCCAGGGAAGAAACTCGGAACTGTGGACCTCTACAGATTGCACCCTCGACTCGGGGTTTACCCCGCGGAGTTGGACTTCCTCTATCCATTTACCCAGACGGTCGAGATTCGAGAAATGAACGGCAGGAGAAGAGGGAATGGGTCTGCCGCGGAGATCGGCCTGGAAGAAGTGAAAAGGATGGGATACGCGAAGGTTCTGACCGCGATTCCCATGCGAGAGGGCGGGAAGCTCAGGATCTGGAGGCGAAAGACCAGGCGTAGACGGAGGCGGAGGAGCCCCTCTCCTTCCTCTCCATCGCAAGCATCTCGCACTCGATAGCCTGGATGCCTTGAGGCGGCGGAATGTCGCCTCCAGCTCCACCCTAGGCGTGAACCCTTTCGCCGTTCAACAGCGGGGGAGACCTTCATTTCTCGTCTGAAGCTTCACTCGAACTCGTGACGCCTTGATTGGAAGACGGACGCTCGGATTTCTAGCGGCAAACCCTTATAGACGGAGACCAGACGCGTTTCCTCGTAAGGCTAATTCATGGACGTCAAGGTTCTGGGAGCCGCAAGGCAGGTAGGTCGCTCTGCGTTCCTCGTCTCGCACAAGGAGACCTCGATACTCTTGGACTACGGGGCGCTCACCACGAAAGTCCCGGGTTTCCCGATGCACGTTCAACCGAAGCAGGTTAGGGCTATCGTCCTCAGTCACGCTCATCTCGACCACTCGGGGGCCGCGCCGATCTACTTCCTCGGGGGCAAAGTGAAGCTGCACAGCACGCCAGTGACCGCCGAGCTGAGCTCTCTCTTGATCCAGGACTTCATCAAGATCTCAGGGCAGTACCTCCCTTTTGAGTTCATCGACCTGATGTCGATGAACAACAGCACCGTGAGCCACGGTTACCTGGAGCCCTTCCAGATCGGGGACCTGACGCTCGAGTTCTTCGATGCCGGGCACATACCAGGCTCGTGCATCACATCCGTCGAAGGTGGCTCGAAGCGTCTCCTCTATACGGGCGACATCAACGGTAACGAGACGAACCTCCTGAAGCCATCATGGAAGAGCCTCGGGGAGGCCGACATGGTGATCACCGAGAGCACCTACGCCACCGCCGACCACCCGGAGCGGTCCGCCGTCGAGAAGGAGTTCGTGGACTTCGCGAATGCGGTCATCGAGCGCGGAGGTGTCCTCTTGGTCCCGGCCTTCTCTGTGGGGAGGGCCCAG
Source organism: Nitrososphaerota archaeon (assembly GCA_005877225.1). Classification (GTDB taxonomy): domain Archaea; phylum Thermoproteota; class Nitrososphaeria; order Nitrososphaerales; family Gagatemarchaeaceae; genus TA-13. The sequence goes on along the minus strand of VBPK01000023.1, from coordinate 1,639 downwards.
GAGATCGCCATGGTCCTGTACAACCACGGTTTCAAGCACCCCGTCTCTATGGACGGGATGGCGCTCAAGGTGAACGAGATACTCTTGAGATACCAGGAGTACCTCAAAGACCCTGAGCTACTCCGAAGGACACTCGAGAGCACCGAGCAGCTCGTGAGCTGGAGTCAGAGGAGGAGTGTCGTGAAGCGCCCCTCCGTGATAGTATCGCCAGCGGGGATGCTTGTCGGAGGTGCCTCCGTCTTCTACAACGAGAGGCTCGCGAGGGAGGAGAAGAACGCGATAGCGATTGTGAGCTTCCAGGTGCCGGGGACGGCCGGGAGAACCCTCCTCGACAAGGGGCTGACGATCCTAAACGGGAAGCCCACGAAGGTCAAGGCCGAGGTGAGGCGATTCGACTTCTCCTCGCACAGCGGAAAGAGCATGCTGATCGACGACCTGAAGAAGGTGAAGGGCTCACCCATGTTTCTCACGGTTCACGGCGAGGAGGAGTCCTGTATCTCACTCGCGGATGTCTTGCATCAGGACATGGGAGTGGAGGCGCGCGCCGTGGTTGCGGGTGAGGAGTTTCACGTTTGAGCGAGGCTCAACCGGCGCCGAGCGAAGGTCAACCGGCGCCGAGCGAAGGAAAGAAGGTGACTTCCCTCGGGGTCCTGAAGGCGCTCGTCTTCATCCTGGGAATACAGGCGGCCGCCGTTCTGCTCACCTACCTGAACGCACCCGTCTTCTCGCTCAGCGGCTATAGCTACGCCCCTCTCGGAACCTCACCCGCCGGTTCCGCGGGGAATACCCTCCTTCTCGTTCTCGTGGTCTTCGCGACGACGCTCGCCCTAGTTTGGATCCTCAGACAGAAGCGAGTCCTCTCCTTCAAGATCATCGTCTTCGGGGCGACGGTACTATCCGCTTTCTCTCTCACGCTGATTACGGTCGATAGTGTAACGCTGTACTTCTTCAACTTCAGCTCGCCCCTGTTCGACCTGCTGCTCTCCTTCGTGCCCGTCGCCCTCTTGGGCTACACGACCTTCGTGAAGGCTTCTTCGCGGATCTCGAGCGGGGTGCTCGCATTGCTCTCCGCCGAGGTGGGCAGTTACTTTGCCAGTACCCTACCTCTCATCACCGCGCTTCTGTTCCCCATCGCCTTCTCCCTCTACGACGTCTACGCTGTCTTCAGGGGACCGCTGAGAGAGTTGCCTTCGCTGGCAGTCTACCAGCTCAACCTCCTCGACGCCGCGGTGACCATAGCAGCCGTCGACGCGGGGATGGTCTTCACCCTCTACCTCCTCACGAAGAAGAAGATGCTGCCCGGCCTCCCGATCCCGATGGTTTTAGGGGTCGCCTCGCTACTTCTCTTCCTTCGCTGAGGTAAACTCCTCTACGGTGACCTTCAACCCCTTCGTCAGGGCGTCAGCCTCCTCGGTCGTCGTCTTGTAGGTGTAAAGGAGGTCTCTGGTTCTCGCCTTAACCTTGGCCTCCTTCCCCTTCTTTACGACTCTGACTAGGGTCGCGGCTTCGAGCAGCTTTGCAAACTCTTCCCTCTGCTTGACCTCTCTCGGCATATCACACCACTCCCTCGCCGGTTCTGTTAACCTTTCGGCCCATCGCCGACGCTAACTTCCATCAGCTCGTCCGAAGCTACCTATCT
>VBPK01000037.1 GCA_005877225.1 Nitrososphaerota archaeon | reverse complement strand
GTTCCCGACGCTAGAATCCTCTCCGGTGCGGGGCAGCCTAGGAACGCGACACTTCTGAACTGCTACCACTTTAGCATCCGGGAGGACTCTATAGAGGCCATATTCGACTTCTGCAAAGAGGCGGCGAGGACCTATAGCTACGGAGGGGGGGTGGGGACCGACATCTCGGTCCTGAGGCCCAAGGGCTCCCCCGTGAATAACGCCGCGATCTTCAGCTCGGGGGCGGTTTCATTCATGGAGCTCCTCTCCACGACGACGGGGACGATAGGGCAGGCGGGGAGGAGAGGCGCCCAGATGATAACGATACGCGTGGACCACCCCGACGTAATCGACTTCATCAACGTCAAGAAAGACCTGAAGAAGGTCAACTATGCGAACATCTCCGTCAAGATCACGGACGCCTTCATGAGGGCGGTCGAGAGAGATGAGGATTTCGAGCTGAAGTTCAAGAACGAGAAGGTGGAGCTCAACAGGAAGGTCAGGGCGAGGGAGATCTGGAAGCAGCTCGTCAAGGGAGCATGGGAGTCGGACGAGCCGGGAGTCATCTTCTGGGACACGATAAAGAGGGAATCGACGACCGAGTACAACCAGATGGAGGTGGAGGGGGTCAACCCCTGCAGCGAACAGACCCTGGAGAATTACGGTAACTGCTGCCTGGGCTCCGTGAACCTGAGCGCCTTCGTCCACGAGCCCTTCACGGACCATTCGAAGGTCGATTGGGACTCGCTGGTGCGCGCGACGCAGTACGCGGTCAGGTTCCTCGACGACGTCCTGGACTACAACGCCGATAGGCATCCTCTCCCGCAGCAGAAGAAGGCCTCGCTCTGGAGCCGGAGGATCGGGGTGGGCATCACCGGGTTAGGGGACATGCTGATCAAGCTCGGCTTGAAGTACGACGAGGATGCCACGATAGAGTTCGTCGACAAACTCTTCGAGAAGATTACGAACGTGATCTACGAATACTCCACGCAGCTGGCCAAGGAGAAGGGAGCGTTCCCGGCCTTCGTGGCGGAGAAGCACCTCGCCCAGCCGTTCATCCAGAGGCTCGACCCGATTGTGAAGGAGAAGGTGAAGGAGGGCGTAAGAAACGCCGCGATAACGACGATCCCGCCTGTCGGCTCAGGGTCGATTCTCGCGGGCTGCTCGAGCGGGGTGGAGCCTGTCTTCGCTCTCTCCTACACTCGCAGGTCCAAGTCTCTCAGCGAGGGGGAGTTCAAGGTCTTCCACCCTCTCGTCAAGGAGTACATGAGCGCGACCCGCGTCTCCGACGTGAAGCAGCTGCCGAGTTACTTCGTGACAGCCCATCAGATAAAACCGGAGATGAGAGTCAAGATGCAGGCGACGATTCAGAGGCACATAGACACCGCGATCTCGAGCACCGTCAATCTCCCGGAGAGCATTACACCGGAGGAGGTCGAGCGAATCTACTTGCTGGCATGGGAGCTGGGCTGCAAGGGGATTACAGTCTACAGGGAGGGAAGCAGGGAGGGGATTCTGGAGACGGAGGAGGCGGGGAAGAAGAAAGAGGTGAAGAAGAAGGGACCGCTCCAGTTCGAGAGGCCCAAGGTGATGGCGGGAAGAACCCTAAAGCTGAGACTCCCGCAGGGCAGCCTCTACGTGACAGCCAAAGCCTCTACCTGCAACACGGGGGCGACATCCAGAACGTCATCCGGACGCTGAAGGGAATTAGGGGAAAGTACGTCTCCTGGGACGACGGAGTCCAGCTCCTCTCGATTCCAGACGCGACTGCAAAGGCTCTCGAGATGCTCGTCGCGAACGGGGTGACTGTCGAGCCGAGTCAACAGGCGGTGCAGGGCGGTGCAACCGGGACGGCGGCGGCATGTCCGGAGTGCAAGGAGAACACCCTCATCTTTGAGAACGGATGTTTCAAGTGCACGAACTGCGGATACAGCAAGTGCGAGTGAGCGGACGAGCGAGAGCCAGACGAGATTGTTGAGCGGAAGGCTCGGACGTTCTAGGCAGCAACAGCCGTCAATCTAGCCAGAAGTCACCACTATCGTTCCTTTCATCCACGGGTGGATCGTGCAATAGTACTGATACGTGCCGGCTTGGGTAAACGTGAACTTGAAGGTGTCGCCTGAAGCCAAAGTTTGGTCGAAAAGGGTTCCTGGCGTCTTCGTGACCGTGTGAGTCATCCCGTCTTTGTTCGCCCAAGTGACCGACTGTCCGACTTTCACTGTGAAGTTGGCGGGAACGTAGAATTGTCCGTTGCCCTGGTTCCCTGCCCCTTGAGGTATCACGATGTCGGCACTCGTTCCAGAGTTCGCGAGGAGGCGAGCCTCCGTCGCCCCGGCAAGAGCGCCTATGACCAGCCCTCCGAGGATGAAGCCGACACCAAACAGAACGATGACACTTGAACGCGCCATCGTCCTTGGAATCCCAGGAAACGCTCCTTTGCGCCACACCATGCGCAACCCCAGAATCGAATAGACTACCGTGATGATAAGAACGGGAAGGATAGTCGCGGTCTCGAAGAACGTGATGAAAGCCGAGGGATTCGAAAGCGCCTCGACGGCGAACGCACCCTGGAACAGGATGAAAAGTACGCTTACAGCTATGGAAACGATGTACCCGATTCTACTACGCTTCCAGACGCCATATGCTGCCCCGAGAAAGAGGGCCAAGAACGGAAGCAGAATGAAGATGAAGGACGGGAGCCCTCCAGGTTGAGTGGCGAACTGAATTATGATGACCACAAAAATTAGGACGGTGTACAATAGCCCCAGGAATGGTACAAGTACTTCCAGAGGTCTGCGGGCCCTCGGTTCACCGAAGGTCAACCTGAGGATATCTCCTCTTGCACTGTTGGGGGCGCTTTGACGGGGGCACTATTAAACAGGTGGGCGACTTCACGAAGTGTGCTTAGCGCTAAGGACCCTGCATGCAGTGCCGAGGTGGACATCATTCATCCAATCGAACGCGGGGGCAAACAATTAATCCAAGGAACCCTCGGATTATGGCTGATGCTATCCAGCCCCATCTGCTTTCGGGTAGTTTCGCCCTCCTTGCGTTCGGCGGCGACAGTCTGGTTGAAATCCTCTCAGGATTCGCCATGACGTTCCATCCGAGGGGCGATTCGGCTGGTTCTAACGAACTTGGTGAGAAGACAGAGAGGGCAACGATGCTCCTCCTCGTGGCCCTCATTCCAGTAATCGGGGGAGGTGCTCTATATTCCTACTTTACTGGGATCATGCCAGAGTCCTCCCTGCTGGGGATAGCGGTCGCCCTCGGAGCCGTGATAGTCATGCCCGTCCTCTGGGTAAAGAAGCGCGGAATAGAAAGGGAGACGAATTGTGCGCCTCTCCTGATGGACGCCGTCCAATCGGCCACGTGCTTCCTAATGTCTCTCGCCCTACTCGGAAGTCTGCTCATCAACTATCTATTCGGCATCAGCTGGGTGGATTACGCCGCCACAGCTGTTATTCTCGCCTTCGTAGGCAAAGAAAGCATAGAAGCGTTCCTTAAGCCAACCTCTTTTCCAATAAGCATCCCTCAACATGGGGAAGGATCAACCGCAGTCTAAGAGAGACCAAAATCCTATAACGATTAGCTAGTCATCGTCAAGTGTGAGCCTCGAGAGGAGGAACAGGACGATGGTGAGGGCCCTCATCATCTCTCCTCTGATCGTGGCCGCTCTCGTCCTCTTCGGGGTGGGGCTGGGTTTCTACCTCGCTCAAGTGACCAACATCCCTCCAGTGATACTCGCGGTGACCTTCTCGACGGTCGGTCTGTTCGTCTCCCTTCCGATAATAGTGAAGATGATAGACCGCATGATCGCGAACGAGTGAGTTAGGAGCGAAGGAGCAGGGGCTCACTGTGCGCCGAGCTTGCGGAGCGCCTCTGACTTCGCCTTCTCTACCTTCGAGTTGGTCTCCTGCAGGGCAGCCTCGTAGGCCTCCTCCACCCGCTTCCGGGCGGCCTCGAAGCTGTCTCCGACTATCTTCTTCTCCTCGCCGCTCACGCTCGCGCCTCCTCTTTCCTTTCAAGAACCTTCTTCACGTGCTTCAGCCTGACGAACTCCTCCCTCTCCCTCTCCTCGAGGGTCTGCTGGATGTACCTGATTGACGAGACATACCTCGGAATTATCATGTACTCCAAGGCGTTCAGGAGGCGCTGCGTCCTCTCGAGCTCCTTCGCGAGCCTGAAGATCGCGTTCTCGAATTCTGCGGCCTTGAAGATGGAGGGGAGGAGCTTCCTCATCTCCCTCGCCGCCCTGTCGACCGCGATGTTGCTGTCGGCGAAGCCGTATGTCATCCCCACATCTTTCTCCGTGAGCTTTAGGGAGGGAATGTCGACGTCGACCACACGCTTCACCGTAATATCGGTCTCGACCATCGCCGGCGTGTTGGAGGCCAGCCCCTCGAGGCGTAAGGGGCCGAGCTTCAGGTAGGCGTCGTATAGGGCGAGGTAGGCGTCTGACAGGGGCTGCCAGATCTCCTCCCGCGCCCCGCTGGCCTGCTGGATCATCTCGTCGAGCCTCTTGAGGAGGACCTCACGCTTGTCGTCCAAGACTTTGTGTACGCGGTTAGCGGTCTGAAGGCTTCTCCGCGTCCTGATCAGCTCAATCTTTGTGGGGAGGACCTGCGAGCCGAAGCTTACCGACATGTGCTACCCTGCGGACTTCTCCCCGACGTAATACTTCTTGATGAACTCTTCCTTGACGTTTGTCAGCTCCGACTCTGGCAGGATGGAGAGCATCTCCCAGCCAATGCGCAGGGTGTCCTCGAAGGTCCTGTTCTCGTCGTACCCCTGCTTCAGGTACTTCTGTTCGAAGTCGTCGCCGAACTTCAGGTACTTCAGGTCCGAGCCGGTGAGTCCCGACTTCCCGACGATTTCCGATAACGCGCGGAGCTCGCCCGCCCTCGCGTACGCGTTGTAGAGCTGGTTCCCGACCATATGGTGGTCCGCTCGGGCCTTCCCCTGCTTGATGACGTAGCCCAGGGCGGGCCCCATTAACCGGCTCAGGCTGGAGAGGACGTAAACGGGTGGGTAGATGCCCTTCCTGAAGAGTTCGCGGCCGAGGAAGATTTGTCCCTCCGTGATGTAGCCCGTAAGATCGGGGATGGGGTGAGTGACGTCGTCGCTCGGCATCGAGAGGATGGGCATCTGGGTGATACTGCCGCGCTTCCCTTTGATGCGGCCGGCGCGCTCGTAGTTGGTGGCGAGGTCGGTGTAGAGGTAGCCGGGGAAGCCTTTCCTCCCGGGGACTTCCTCTCGGGCGGCGGAGATTTCGCGCAGCGCTTCCGCATAAGAGGTGATGTCGGTGATGATAACGAGGACGTGCATCCCCAGCTCGAAGGCGAGGTACTCGGCGGCGGTGAGGGCGACGCGTGGGGTGATTATCCTCTCGATGGCGGGGTCGTCCGCGAGGTTGAGGTAGAGGATGCTCCTGCGGATTGCCCCGGACTCCTCGAGCGTCTTCTGGAAGAATGAAGCCTCTCCGTGCGAGACGCCCACGGCCGCAAAGACGACGGCGAACTCCTCCCCTTCACCGACGACGGTGGCCTGCCGGGCGATCTGGGCTGCGAGCATGTTGTGAGGCATCCCCGCGCCGGAGAAGATTGGGAGCTTCTGCCCCCTGACGAGGGTGAGCATGCCGTCGATTACCGAGACGCCAGTCTGGATGAGGTCGGTCGGGTATTCTCGGCGTTCGGGGTTGATGGGGGAGCCGTTGACGTCGAGGAAGCTCTTGCCGACGGGGTCGGGAAGGCCGTCGAGTGGGCGGCCGAGGCCGTCGAAGACTCTGCCCAGGAGCTGGTCGGAGACGGGGAGCTCCATAGTCCTTCCTAGGAATTTCGCGCGCGTGCCGCTAATCGAGAGGCCCGACGTGCCTTCGAAAACCTGGACGACCGCGCGCCCGAAACCGGATTCGAGGACGCGGGCGAGCCTCCTGCCTCCCCCGGGTTCCTGTATCTCGACGAGCTCGTCGTAGGCCGCCTTTTCGACGCCGTCCACGATGAGGAGGGGGCCCTTGATTTCGGCCACCTTGCTGTACTCGAGACCGCCCTGCGACTTACTCACTAGGCGATTTTCAGCTCCTGCTGCTGCTTGACGCTCGAGAGGGCGGCGAACTCCCGGAACCTCTCCGCGTGAGGGCGTCCAGCTTGTCCGGTTCGGTGTTCTTTATTGAGAATTTCGACCATGGGAGTTTGAAGATGGCCTGCATGCTCCTCAGCTTCGCGAGCGGGACGGAGTTTCTCTCTATTTTCCTTTGCAACCATCTGAAACTGCCTGAATTGTCGGAACCTCTGCCGCCTCCCTTCAAAAGCGTTGTGACGCCGAGCCGTCAACACCATTCCGCCGGGGAGGAAGGGAGGATGCCAAGCGTTCGAGTCCCGTCGGGCCCGCATCAAGTTAAGCTGTGAAACTCGACTTGGGCGTTCCTCTCGTGACAATGATCTTATTCCCCTTTTGCATCCATAATATTCTCTCCACCTTATCGGGTGTCCATTTCAGTTTCAAAGCTTCCCTCACATGCTTGGGTACGGCCGCTGTTCCGTCGCCGCTGAGGAGGGTCTTCATGAAACTCGACTGCGGCGTTCCTCTCGTGACTGCGATCTCATCCCCCTCCTGTGTCCATAGTAGCTTCGTCAACTTCCCGGGGGTGAATCTCAGTTTCAACAACCCCTTAACTCGCTCTGGAACGGTCGTCCTTTTGCCTTTGCTGAAGACTGTTGTCTCGAGAAGTACTTCGTTCGTCAAGTCTCCGTATATGTTACAAATCGCCAGTACTTATTCACATGGTCTTACGTGGAGCAACTTACAAATTCCAGCGGCTACCTATGGGAAACTATCGATCAGGCCCTAGACTGTCGACGTAAAGAGGTCTCTTCAAGCCAAGGAAATGTG
>VBPK01000036.1 GCA_005877225.1 Nitrososphaerota archaeon | reverse complement strand
CCTTCTTCTTCGCTGTCTTTGAGAGCCTCATGATTATGAGCTTCGGCGTGCTCGAACCTATGTGATCGAACCTGGGTTGCCTTTCGACAACCAGGTCACCCTTTTCATCAAGCCCGCTCGCCTCGATACCGTCAACTCTCACCGGGAGCTTCACGTGCGGAAGAGTCTCCTTCGCCAGATGCGTCACCAAGAGGAAGAGACTGCTTGTGGTTGCTGCCTTGTTGATGATCGAGGCAATGATCCTCCCGGCCGCTCCCGGCTCCGTCAGCGCCTCGAGTTCGTCGATGAGAACAAGCTTCCTCTTCCTGTCTGCAAGCACGGGGATGAGCGACCGAAGCACCTGCTCGAGGCTCCCGACCTTCCTCGCTACCCTCTTCCTGAAGAGGTAAATCGGCATCGGCGCTGTCTCTGCCTTCTCCGCAGGAACGGGCAGTCCGAGGAGTGCCAGTATGTGTATCGCTGCCATCGTATTGAGCAGGGTCGTCTTTCCCCCACTGTTTGCACCCGTGAGCACGACGGCGTTCCTGGGCTTCGCCAACCTGATGGACGAAGGCTTGCCGATCGAGTAGCTCACCGGCTGCAACCCCGGGGTCCCTCCGCCAAGTTCTTCCCTGATGAGGAAGGGGTTTCTCCCGCCGACGAAGCCTATGCCACCGGTCCCCACTTCTGGGATGGTGAGGGAGTACTTCTTCGCCGCGGAGGCCACCGCCAGGATCCCGTCGAGGATGATTGCCCTTTC
>VBPK01000035.1 GCA_005877225.1 Nitrososphaerota archaeon | reverse complement strand
CTCTGCGTCCGAAATCACGGCTTCAGCATCCTCAATCCCACCGGCTCTATCCACCTCCTCCAATGCGGCGAGGATTCCTCGCAAGGTTTCGTGATCGGCATTTGCGAAGAATGATGCCACTGAAGGAGCGTCTGAAAATCGCGCGAGCACTTCGAGGACCGCCCCCAGAATGTCTCTTCTTGCGGCAAAGAATTCGAGCGTGTCAGAACCGGTTTTTTCTTTCCTCGGAGAGAAGGAGAGACGGGAGAGAATTCTTCTGAACTCCACAAATCTCCCAAGAGCGTTGAGAGAGTCGGAGATCTCTTTTCCGGTGATGGACAGCTTCAGTCTGTTTCGGATTATTTTCACGTCCAGCGAAGGCGTCAGCAGCAGAAGGGAGTTCTTCCCCAGCTTCGAGGAGGCCTCGGCAGCGAAGATCTCCAAGAGTTCCCGCTTGAGCCTTCTGGCGTCGCCCGTCTTCAGCACCCTTCGTTCCCGTATTCGCGAGTCCTCTTCTTTTGACTTGGTGAGGAGGCTGAGGGCATTCCTGCTCGATATTCCTGCGAGGGAGGGAAGCCCCTCGATGTCGCAGGCTTTGATCCTACCCTCTACATCAAGCCGCCTTTCTTCGGTGAGATTGGCTGGCAGTCCTCCCCCAGCGAGTTCGAGCTCTGGGGTTCCCATCTACTACTGCGCGCCCTCCTTTCGCTCTAACCCCCCCTCTGGAAGCGCGGAGTAGCTGTCATCCCTCGTCCTGCCAGAGCGCCATCCTTCCCAGAGTCTTCCAGGAAGAGGGAGGAAGTCACCACCACCATCAACACCGAGGTTCTTTGAGAAACTGTATTCTGGGCGGCCTGCTTTCTTGCTCATGGGCAAATCAGCCTTATTGCTTCTATTTATCGGCTTGAATTTTCTCGTGGTGGTGGGCAGAGGAAAGTAGGAGGTATGAAGAATTTCCTTGCCCGCCTTGCGGAGAGGGGAGCGTTCTTCTTGGTAAGCATCATGTGGAGACGTTTTGTAGCAGACACGATAGATTCCAGTCAAAAACGATATTTCAGGAAGCGGGAACTGTTACCTTGACGATTGATTCGCATCCGTGATTCCGCTGTTAACTTTCGTCGGACGACGAGCCTTGACCTTCTGTCGAATCCAAATCCAGAATCTCTTCAGCACTTCCCACCAGGAGGGATACATTAGCTTGTGCTCACCCTCGACTATTCCATTCATGCCTTCTGATTCCCGTCGCCGCGTTCTGGATAATGGTTAGCCATTTGTTTTCCCCTTCAACTTGGATTCCCGCCTAGTCCGTGGGAGTCTGCTCCTTTAGGGCCTCGTGGGGCCTGATGAAATTTCTCGCCAGCTTGAACGGAATCCGGGTTTCCGAGGAGCTTCCTTACCACCCACACTATCTCGTCCCAGGTTTGGATGGACGTGTAACCAACGATGTCTCCCCTCTCGACCATCCCCAAAATCCTCTTCGCGTTGGCTGTCTTCCTCGACCCCTCATACACCGGGGGGAGAGATGAAGATGTTCGAGTCAAGACACACGCTTGTGACGCTCAGCCCTCTCCTCCTCCAACAGCCTCTTGATGTTCACTTCGCGGTGAAGCTTCTTCGAGAAGGTGCTTGTGAAGTATTCTATAACTCTCGGTGGGGGGGCTCGCCCTCGTAATCGTCACGGCTCCGTCTTTCAACCCCACCGTGACCTCAGTCCCCTCCTTTATCCCAGTCAGCTCTCTCAGCTCCTTCGGTATGACAACCTGGCCTTTCTCGCCCACCCTCATTCTGCTTTTCATATCTGCAGTTATGCACATAACTCTCACTTATACTTTGGAGCTCGGCGGCCTAGTCCATAACCTGTCATATCCGCGGAATTCTCGGACGGCAGCATTACGCAGGTCTCAAGCTCTGTTGCTATCCAACAAAGCTAGGGTTGTCCCCTTGACTATTGAGCTGTCGCACGTCATCCCTGTAATTATGTGTCACAGCACCTCGCAGAAAAAAGACATAATTAGCCGAAGCCGCCGAGCACTCCTTAGAGGAAGCTGATAAGAAGTGGCAACGGTGAAGCCCACACTTACGCCATATCTGAACTTCAACGGCAATACCGCTGAAGCCATGAGATTCTATCAATCAATCCTAGGAGGCGAACTGACCATGCAAACGTTTGGCGAAGCTAAAATGGCTCGCACGCCTGAAGAGAAGAACATGATCCTTCACGCGGCTTTGAAAAATGATGGGCTTTCTATTATGGCCAGCGATGGACAACCGAGCCAGCGGGTGAAGTTCGGCGACAATATCCATATGAGCATCACCGGTCAGGACAGCGGCAAACTCAAAGAAATCTTCACCAAGCTCGCT
>VBPK01000034.1 GCA_005877225.1 Nitrososphaerota archaeon | reverse complement strand
TCGTCCTCTGCCCTCTCACCTTCAAGCCGAGGGCGTGGCGGATCCCTTTCCACGACCTCTGATTACTCTCCCTGTCGATGTCGTTCTTCAGCGCCAGGTCCAAATCTGACCCGAGGAGCTGCTTGCTCTCACCCGTCTCCGGGTCTCTCCTCCTGTTGTAGAACCACTGAGGTAGACCCAGCGAGGCGGGGTCCTGGAGCGCCTTCTCTATCTCGTGGATCTGAGCCTCGGAGAGGAAGCCGACCCTCGCTCGAGGGTCTAGACCGAGCTTGGAGACGGCGCTCGCAGCAAAGTTGTCACCCACACCCTTGATGTCGGAGAGGGCAACCACTAGTTTCTTCCCCCCATCGAGGTCCTTTCCGTGAATCCTCACTAGGTGCTTGAACTCTTCGACTTCCGACATCCGAGTCTAGCTCACCCTCTTTGTATTATAAACTGTTACGAGGGTGAGCGCGAAAAGCAAAGATGGTCGAACAATCCTTTTAAACCAGATTCCCATTCGCGGCGAAACGTGCCCCTTCGTATGGTGAAAAGTCAACCAGCTGGTGTTGCGGATGCCTAAGGTCAAGCTCATCGAGGAGTCCAGCAACGAGGTCACCCTTCAGCTCGACGGAATCGACAGGTCGTACGCGAACGCCGTCAGGAGATTTTGCATCTCCGAGGTCCCCTCGATGGCGATCGATGACGTCGTGATTCTCGAGAACTCGTCTGTCCTCTACGATGAGATTCTCGCCCACAGGCTCGGGATGGTGCCCATCAAGACGGACCTCGAGAGGTACATCCTCCCTGAGAAGTGCGACTGCGGCTCTCCGCTGGGCTGCCACAAGTGCAGGGTCCTCCTCGTCTTGGATGCATCCGCCCAGGACAAGCAAAAGACGGTCTATTCCGGGGACCTCGTGTCAGAGGACAGAGATATCCGCCCGATAAGCGAGACCATCCCCCTCGTCAAGCTAGCCCCTGGTCAGTCCGTCAAGCTCGAGGCTTACGCCAGGCTGGGTAGGGGGAAGGAACACGCAAAATGGCAGCCCTGCAGCGTCGCCTCCCTCACCGACGGGAAGACAGGCGACAGCTTCGTGCTAAAGGTCGAATCAGCGGGAAGCCTCCCCGCCAGGGAGATCGTCGTGAAGGCGGTCCAGATCCTTGAGGAGAAGCTCCAGGAGATACAGGTTAGTGTGGGCGAGAAGTGATGACCACGAGAAACCCCCTCCGCAAATCTGCGGCAGTGATGCTCGAGCGGAAAGGAAGAAAGGAGAAGGCGGCTATTTGGAAGGAGGCTTCTGAGAAGCTCTTAACGACCTCCTCCAGGAGAGTCGAGGTGAACCTCGGCCATCTTTCAGGGATCGTTTCGAAGGCCACGGCTGTCCTCGTCCCGGGCAAGGTCTTGGGTTCGGGACTCCTGACGAGAAAGCTTGTCGTGGGGGCTTACTCTTACTCAGGCGCGGCGAGGAAGAAGATCGAAGATGCTGGAGGTCAGGCGCTCGGAGTTCAGGATTTCGTGAAGAAGTATCCGAAGGGGACCGGTGTTCTGCTTGTCGAGTGAAACTCGTCATCGTATAGGGAGTGGGATACTACCTTGATGACAGGAACAGGGTATGCAAGAAGTCAGAGAGGCGAAGAGGAGGAAGAAAAGAAGGAGACTCAAGAAGCGGTCCCGGAGCAGAAGCGGGTAGAGGAGAAGAGGGAGAAGAAGCTCCCAACAAAGGCTCCCCCGCCTGTCCCGATGGTCGACGCAAGCCGTCTCGGCGGGGTGGTCAATATCGACGCTACAGACCAGATCGCCGGCAGGCTCTGCTCGAAAGTCGCGAAGCTGAGATCGCGAGCAGGGTGAACCCGATTTACGGCCCGATCCACCCCAGGAGACCAGACACGATTCTGAGGAGGATGGTGAGAGGGATGGTCCCAAGACGGAAGCCGAAGGGAGCTGCAGCGATGAAGCGACTCAGGATCTACATCGGGGTCCCGGAAGAGATGAAGGCGATGAGTTTCGCCAGGTTTGAAGACGCGCAGGCGACGAGACCTATTCCAGTCTACATCACGGTGAAGGAGCTTTCGAAGAACCTGGGATGGAGCGGGTGAGCGGATAGCCATGATGACAGGAACAGGGTATGCGAGAAGTCAGAGAGACAAGGAGGAGGGGAAGGAGACTCAAGAAGCGGTCCCGGAGAAGAAGCGGGTAGAGGAGAAGGTGGAGAAGAAGAAAGCTGCATCAAAGTCGCAAGGGAAGAAGGTCAAGCTCTATTCAGGGGCGAGAAAGACTGCCAGAGCGACCGCCTCAATCTATCAGGGTACGGGGAAGGTCAGGGTCAACGGGCGCATCCTTGAGCTTTGGGAGCCCGAGGTGGCGAGGCTGCACATGCTCGCCCCTGCCCTAGTCTCGGGGGAGTTGAGGGAGAGATTCGACATCGACGTGAAGGTCGCGGGCGGAGGCTTCATGGGTCAGGCAGATGCTGCGGCGATGGCAATCGCGAGGGCGTACGTGGACCAGTCAAGAGGAAACGAGGCGAAGGCGAGGATGAATGCATACAATAAATATCTCCTCTCGGGCGACCCAAGGCAGACAGAGCCGAAGAAGTTTGGTGGGCCTGGTGCGCGGAGAAAGAGGCAGAAGAGCTATCGTTAGGGGGATGACTGAAACCGAATGCTTCCCACAGATAGGCGGTCACGCCCGGAAACCTCTCAGCCCCGAAGGATGCGCTAACGCAAGCGGTGGATGATGTGAAAACTTGTGAGCGCAAGGCAGAGAAGACTACCTATGCAGCGGCAGAAGGTTTTATTTGGGACCACGGAGCGATGAATCATCTATGATGATCCCAATCAGGTGCTTCACCTGCGGTTCCCTCGTCGGAGACAAGTTCTCTACCTTTGAGACGAAGGTGAAGGCGGGAGAGGACCCAGCAAAGGTTCTCGACGAACTAGGGCTGAAGAGGTACTGCTGCAGGCGGATGTTGATCTCCTCCGTTGACGTCATCGACCAGGTCCTTCCGTTCTTCGGCAAGAAGGGCACAAACTACTGACTGGTTCTGCCTTGCGCGTAGAGGCGCTCTCAGCGCGGGTCGCGTTCAACGGGAGGGGCGACCCGGGAATCGAGGCAGAGGTCTCGGCCGGCAGCGAGGTCGGAAGAGCACTCTCCCCTTCGGGTGCGAGCCGCGGTATCCATGAGGCGGTACCCTTCTCTCCCGGCGGCCCAGACGAGACCGCGAGGCTAGTTTCCTCTTACAAGCGTAGGGTCGTCGGGGAGGACGCGACCGACATCCTGGGACTCGCATCCACCATCAAGAAGATCGACGGGACGCCGAACTACTCGAGGATCGGTGGCTCTGCCGCCTACTCCATCAGCGTCGCTGCCGCTGTCGCTGCCTCTCGGGCAAGAGGAGTACTTCTTTGTCGTTTGATCGACCCCCGCTGTAACACGCTACCCTACCCGCTGGGCAACGTGATCGGCGGAGGGAAGCACGCAGGCGAGAAGTCGCCGAGCATCCAAGAGGTACTCGTCGCCCCCCTCGGTGCCACCTCGATGAGGGAGGCAATCCAACTCAACTTCGATGTTCATTCTAGGGTCGGAAGGGAGCTGTCGAGCATGCTCCCCTACCCCGTCGGTAGAGGAGACGAGGGAGGGTGGTGCCCGGGACTGACGGACGAAGATGCCATCCAACTGGCTTCGGAGGCTGCGCGGGAGGTCGCGGACCGGTCCGGGAGGAAGATCCGGGTCGGGGTCGACTTCGCGGCCGGCTCCCTCTACAACCCGAAGGACGGTAGGTACCGGTACCGCGCCTCTGGAAAGTCAGTTGACAGGGAGGGGCAGCTCTCCTACGTGGCGGAGCTCTGCGACAGGTTCGACCTCTTCTACGTCGAAGACCCTCTTCAGGAGGAAGACTTCGACGGCTTCGCCCACCTCACCTCCTCGCTGCGGAAGACTCTCGTCGTCGGTGATGACCTCTACACGACCAACCTGGAGAGGCTGAAGGAGGGAGCGCGACGAAAGAGCACGAGCGGGGTTATCGTCAAGGTGAATCAGGTCGGAACGCTCGGGGAGGCGGAGGAGTTCAGTTCCTCTTCCAAGAGGGGTGGACAGACACTCATCGCCTCACATCGGTCGGGAGACAACGAGGATCCCCACCTCGCCGACATAGCGATCGGATTCGGGTGCGCTCTGATTAAGTGCGGGATAATCGGGGCGGAGCGCACTGCAAAGTTAAATGCCCTTCTGATGAGGGCGGAAAAGTTGGTCAGGGCGAGAATGGCGAAGGTGGGTTAGGGGTTGTCCCAGTACGAGGAGGACGAATCCGGCTCCGCCGAGAAGATAGTGATAGCTCAGCTTTCGGAAAAGGCTCTACTGGCCACGGGCATCAGGATAGGAACGCCCGTCAGGACGAAGACGATGGAATCCTTCACGACGCGCCCCCGACCAGACGGCCTTCATATGATCGACTACTCCAAGACCCTGCAAAGGATTGACATCGCCGGGAAGTTCATCGCCTTCACCGGCCCCCAGAACACCGTCGTCTACACGAGCAAGGACTACGGGGCGAACGCGGTCGAGAAGTTCTGCGAGCTGACCGGCGCGATTCCGCAGGTGGGTCGGTTCATGCCAGGTACGTTCACCAATCCCCTCTACCCGGGCCACATCGACGCTGAGCTCGTCCTCGTCGCCGACCCACTCTCCGACGCACAGGCGGTCGTGGAGGCAGGGAAACTCGGCATACCCGTCATTGCCGTCTGCGACACCGACAACGTCACGGACGATATCGACCTGGTCATCCCCGGAAACAACAGAGGTCGAAAGGCAATCGCTGCGATCTTCTGGCTCCTCGCCCGTGCCGTCCTTACCCATGCTGGGTTGCTCTCTCCCGACCAGCCGATGAAGTACGCGATCGAGGACTTCGAGACCAAGCTCCTCGAGGAAGAGCAGATAGAGACCGAAGCCGAGTGACGATTCCTAATTAAGAGACCGGGAGAGTCCATCCACGTGCAGGTGAGGAGACCCGCAGTCGCGGGGGCCTTCTACCCCGCCGACCCCCAAGAACTGAAGGAACTCATCAGGGCCTCTTACCTCCACAGGCTCGGGCCGGGGGGCGAACCGCCCCCGGAGTACCTCTCGAGTGGTGTCGTACCCTGCCTCTCTCCTCACGCAGGTTACGTCTACTCGGGACCGGTCGCGGCTCACACTTACCTCCACGTCTCCTCGCTTCGCAATCCGGAACTCGTGGTGATCGTAGGGCCGAATCACTACGCGGTGGGGAGCGGCGTCGCGACCTTCAAGGAGGGGCGGTGGGAGACACCCCTCGGCCCGGTTTCAGTCGACGCGGAGGCGGCGAGGAAGATCGTGGAGTCGACGGGGATACTCGATTTCGACCCCTCCGCTCACAGGATGGAGCACTCCCTCGAGGTGCAGCTCCCATTCCTACAGCACATATACGGGGAGTTCTCAATGCTTCCCATCTCGCTGGGGTTTCAGGACATAGAGACGGCCCGAACGCTCGGGGAGGGGATAGCAAACCTTCTCGAAGGGAGGGACGCCGTCCTAATCGCCTCTTCAGACCTCACTCACTACGAGACCGCGGAGCAGGCCAGGTCGAAAGATTCACAGCTCCTCAACAGGGTCGAAGCTCTGGACCTGGAGGGTTTCTACGGAACTCTCGAGAGGTTGAACGTGACGGCCTGCGGATACGGAGCGATCGCCACGGTCATCCAGGCGTGCAAGAAACTCGGGTTCAAGAAAGGGGAGCTTCTGAAGTACTCGAATAGCGGAGAGACCACAAGGGATATGAACGAAGTTGTCGGGTACGCATCCTTGAGATTCGTCTAGACATTGAAGGCTGTTGCGGAGGCACCGTGCAAGGCCATCATCACGGGCGAACACTTCGTCGTTCACGGGGCCTGGGCGCTCGCCGCGGCGGTCGAGAGGAGGGTCAGGGTCGAGGCGAGCGAGGCGGACGAAATGGCCATCGAGTCCGACGGACACCGAACGAATGATTCATCGAAGAAGAGACTGGCCCCCGTCGCGAGGGTCGTGACGAAGATCTCGGACGAGTTGCGCTTCAATCCGAGGGTCCTAATCCGGATAACCTCCCGGGTTCCAGAGAGTTCTGGCCTGGGGTCGTCCGCCGCGACGATGGTGGCCGTCGCATCAGCCCTCACGAAGCTAAAGGGAGTAGAGCTCGACGCGAGCGAGATATCGCGCTACGCGATGACGGGGGAGACCGCGATCCATGGAAGACCGTCTGGGATTGACGTCAACGTCTGTGCGACGGGAGGCGTCATCCTGTACAAGATGGGGGAAGAAGCCAAAAGGGTCAAGTTCGCCGGCTCGAGAAGGTTCCTCATCGTCCAGTCGGGAACGAAGAGGAGCACGAGGATTCTCATCGACAGAGTCTCGCGGATGAATGTGAAGTATCCCGGGCTCTTCGCGGGGCTGGCCAACTCCGCCTCATTCATCTCTGAGCTCGCCGCAACGAGGCTCGTCAATGGGGATATGCAGGAGTTGGGAAGACTCCTGACCTACAACCACGCGGTCCTCTCAACGGTGGGTGCATCGACCCCGAAGCTAGATAGGTTGGTCGACCTGCTTCTCGCGCTTGGCTGCTACGGGGCAAAGTTGACCGGGGCTGGAGGAGGGGGTAGCGTCTTCGCTATCCCGAGGGAGGGGAGCACCGACGCCCTCATCGCGGAGCTGAAGTTGAGGGGGTACGAATCTTTCCAGACAAACGTTCCATGCGAGGGGGTAAAGAGTTGGCTCCAGTAATTCTCGCGAAACTCGGCGGATCTGTGATCACAGACAAGGCGAAGCCTTTCTCGTTCAGAGAAGAAGTGGTATCGGCTTTGGGAAAGGAGATAGCCGCGTCTCACCAACCAGTCGTCCTCGTCCACGGCGGCGGCTCTTTCGGTCACCCTGTCGCAAAGGAATACGGCCTCACCTCCGGAGCCTACTCACGAGGCGGGGAAGGGGTCAGCAAGACGCGAGACGCTATGTACGCGCTCAATCAACTGGTCTGCAGAACCTTGATGGGGGCGGGCGTGGAGACCTACCCTTTCGCTCCCTTCGACCTCCTCGTGAGTTCCAACGAGAAGCACACGAGGTCCTGGCTCGGGAGGCTTCTCTCCTCCGGGCTCTGCCCCGTGACCTTCGGCGATGTCTCGTCATATCCGAGAGGCTTCAGAATCCTTTCGGGAGACACGATCATGCACGAGTTGGCCAAGGTCCTGAAGCCGGTCCGCTGTGTCTTCGCCCTGGACGTCGACGGTGTCTATCGAGGTGGGGCGGAGAAGAAGTGGGAGAGGGGGAACCTCCTCCGGACGATATCAGTCTCCCAGATGAGCAAGCTTAAGGTGGGCCTCGGAGACGACGCGACTGGGGGAATCAAGCTAAAGCTTGAGGTCGCGGCGAAGATCGCTTCTCTGGGCACGAGAGTAAGTTTTGTCTCCGGTTTTAGGAGAGCTGAATTCGCGAAAGCCTTGAAGGGCCTGGACTTCTACGGGACGGTGGTAGTATGACCCAGCACGCACGATTCACGAACAGGTCGAAATCAGGGATGGCCTCCCTCCTCGATGAGGTCGCGAGGGTCAAGTCGAGGGTCGACGACGTCATCCTCAACCAGCTCCTCCCCTCCTCGAGCCCGCTGAAGGAGGTCGACCTCCTCTACAGGATGATGAGGGACTACCCCCAGCGAAAGGGGAAGGGACTCCGCCCATTCTTTTGCGTTACAACCTGCAGGGCACTCGGGGGGGAGGAGAGCGAGAGCCTCCTCACCGCCGCATGCATCGAGCTCTTTCAAAACTGGATCCTAATCCACGACGACATCGAGGACAGTTCCGAGCTGCGGAGAGGAGAGCCTACCCTTCACAGGAAGTACGACGAGGGGCTCGCGATCAACGCGGGCGACGCCCTGCACGCCAGGATGTGGGGCTTCCTTCTGAGGAACAGGAAGCCTCTCGGGGAAGAGAGGACGCTAAGGATACTCGAGGAATTCTCGAGGATGGTCAACGAGACGACGGAGGGGCAGCACATGGAGCTTGTGTGGGTGGTAGAGAACAAGTGGAAGCTAAACGAGTCCGACTACCTCGAGATGGTTTCCAGGAAGACCTCATGGTACACCGTGACTAGCCCCTGCAGGCTCGGTGCGATCGTAGCGGGGGCGGGGGAGGAGGAGCTAAAGAAACTCCTCGAGTTCGGGACCAAACTCGGGATGGCCTTCCAGATACAGGACGACGCCCTCAACCTGGTGGGCGACGCCGAGAAGTACGGGAAAGAGAGTTCCGACGACATACTCGAAGGAAAGAGGACGCTGATCCTTCTCAGGTTGCTCGAGGTAGCCGAGCGCGGCGAGAGGGAGAAGGTTCTGAAGATAATGGGCAAGAGCAGGAATCGAAAGACTGCGGAAGACATCCGTTACGTCATCTCGCTGATGAAGAAACACGGGGCGATTAAGTACGCACAGGGGAAGGCGGCACAACTTCTCGGGGAGGCGCTCGCGGTCCTCGGCACGGTGGAGTGGAAGGGGGAGAAGGAGTCGGTCGAACTCCTGACCCGAGTCGCAAGGTACTCGGTCGAGCGGCAGTGGTAAACCGGGAAGACGGCCTCCCGGAAAACGCCGTCGCATCGGTCGAGAGAAACGCCCTGCTTAACGCTCTTCGCCACGACGGCAAAGCCGAGGTCGGCGCGGTCATCAGCAAGGTGATCGGGGACTATCCCGAGCTGCGCACCAGCGCGAAGGAGGTCGCTCGAGCGGTCGAGGAGAGGGTGAGAGAGGTGAACGCTATGACAGTCGAGAATCAGCGGGCGCTCCTCCGCGAGAGATACTCCGATGCCGATATCGCGCCGAGAGAGAGGGAGGAGGGGCGAATCGGGCTTCCCCCCCTTCCCAATGTGAAGGGGGCGCTCGCTTTCAGGCTGCCGCCGGAGCCTTCGGGGTTCATGCACATAGGGCACGGGATGGCCTTCACGATCAACTCGGTCTATGCCGAGAGATACAACGGGAAGCTCTGGCTCCGCTTCGAGGACACCAACCCGAGGAAGGTCGAACCTCGCTATTACGAAAGTTTCAGGGAGGGGAGCCGGTGGCTCGGGATAAAGTGGGACTACGAAAAGAGCGTGTCGAGCGACCTAGAGATACTGTACGAGTACGGTCAGAAGCTTCTCTCGGAGGGGAACGCGTATGCCTGCGGATGCGACGAGGCGAAGGTGAAGAAGCTCAGGTTCTCGGGGACAGCATGCGAGCACAGGGGGCAGTCTTTCGAGAAGAACCTGGAGATTTGGAACCGGATGATTTCGAAGAAATATGGAGAGGGGGAGTACGTCATAAGACTGAGGGGAGAGATGAAGAGCCTCGACTACTCCCTGAGAGACCCGAACATCTTCAGGGTGATAGAGCACCCCCACCCCTTAACCGGCTCGAGGTATTCGGTCTGGCCCACGTACGACTTCGAGGTCGTGGTCGAGGACGAGCTCTGCAAGATAACTCATGTCCTCCGCAGCTCGGAGTTTCATCTCGATCTCCAGGAGCTGATAAGGACGTTCCTCTCCTTCCAACCCGTCACCGTCCTCCAGTTCTCCAGGTTCAACTTCAAGGGGACCCCGGTCTCCAAGAGGTTACTCCGCCCCCTCGTCGAGAAGAAGCTAGTCGGCGGGTGGGACGACCCGAGGATGCCCACGATCGAGGGTGTCAAGAGGAGGGGAATCCTGCCAGAATCGATCAAGCAATTCACTCTCCAGGTCGGTTACACGAAGACCGAGCATGAGTACGACTGGTCCCTTCTCTTCGCCGTGAACAGAAAGCTCCTCGACCCACTTTCGAAGAGGTTGATGTTCGTCCCGGACCCCATCGCTCTCCACGTGAAGGATGCGCCGTCAAAGGAGGCGAGAATCCCGTATCACCCCGAGAAGGATTTGGGGAGCAGGACGATCGAGACCTCGGGTTTCTTCTTCGTCCCGAAGCGAGACGCGCTGGGGATGAAGGCGGGCACGGTCGTTCGGCTCATCGAGCAGTACAACATTCAGATACTCGGGAAGAAGACCAAACTGATAACAGCACAATTCCACAGCGCGGAGGTGATTCAGGATATTCCGAAAATCCAGTGGGTCACCGACCTGAAGACGAAGCTCAACGTACTCGAGCCCGGCCCGCTCTACAATGAAGACGGCTCGGTGAATAGGAAGAGCCTCCTCACCACGAAGGGGCTCGTGGAGGAGTCGTTCCGCCACCTCGACCTGGGGCAGATCATCCAGTTCATCAGGTACGGGTTCTGCAGGGTCGATTCGCGGGACACCTGCGTACTGGCGCACAAATAAGTCAGTGAAGTGCCAACTTTTCTTGGAAACGGGCGGTGTTTGTTAGCTCGCGAAGTTCTGGGTTGTGCATTCCCACAAGGAAGCTTGCCTTCTTTCGACCGCCCGTCAAGGGAATGATGCTGCGAGACACGCCCTCCCCCGTGTTTCTGTGGAAATCCTCGCCCCAAATTCTCCTGACCGCCCAACCCTTAAGTATCTAGGGTAGCGGGCTGTAAATGGGCGATTTTCAAGATGACCCCCAAGCCTTACTACGTGAAGTTCGAGACGCCGAAGGAAGTAGCCGAAGCATCCTACGAGGTACTGAGGCAAGCCTCGAGGACGGGCAAAGTGAGGAAGGGCACGAATGAGACGACGAAGGCGATAGAGAGAGGGATCGCTAAACTCGTCGTCATCGCCGAGGATGTCCAGCCCCCCGAGGTTGTCGCCCATCTCCCGATTATCTGTGAGGAGAAGAAGATTCCGTACGTCTTCGTGCCCTCGAGGGCGCAGATTGGCCCAGCCATTGGGATCGACGTCCCCACGGCCTCAGCGGCCGTCGTCGAGGCGGGCGAGGGGTCGCAGATTCTCGAGCAGGTCACCCAAGAGCTGACGAGGTTGAAGAAGGCCGCGTGAGCAAGCGAGAAGTTGAGGCACTCACATCCGCTGAGGTCGTCCAGATAGTCAGCAGGACCGGGGTGGCGGGGGA
>VBPK01000099.1 GCA_005877225.1 Nitrososphaerota archaeon | reverse complement strand
GGAGGTTGGGCAGAAGGCTAACCATCGAAGAAATTGAAGCTGACATAGAGAGGGGTCAACACGGCTGAGCGCGGTCCTGGATACCAACGTCCTCATCTTCGACACCTTCGAGGATAGTCAATTCCACCTTCAGGCTTCCTCCACGCTTGATTCGCTCGAAAGATGGACCCTTCCAGGCATCGTCTTCCATGAGCTAATTTGGTTCTTCAAGGCTAGAAAGATTGAGCTTTCCCGGGCCAGAACAAAAGTTGAGGAGTACGTCGCCAACGAGAAGGCCTCGTTCTCGCCGTGCGTCGCCGACGACATCCGATTTGCCGTGACCCGCATGAAGGACTACGCACAGTACAATGACCTCATAGTTCTGTCAACGGCCAAAAGACTCGGCCTGGCGCTCTTTACGTTTGACGAAGAGCTCAGGAAAAGCGCGAAGGATAATTCGGTCCGTGTGGTTACGCCGTGATTTGATGAAGACGACAAGAGAGACAACCCACTTGCGAGGCCGCACCCGAAGAACGACCGAAACTCCTCGACTTGTTACAGGCCAAGCAGATCAACAAAGGCACCTACCACAGTCCCTCCTTGGTCACGTACTCCTGCGATGACAACAGAAACGGCCTCACGTTGGTCGATCTGCCCTAGTCATCACGTACCCACGACGCGATGATATCCCGACAAGTGCGGGCGAGGAGCACCACAATTTGAAACCTAGCCGCGCTTAGAAAAATTCAACTCGACAACGCATAAGTTCGCACCGAAGGCAACCCCCGGCGTTGGGGCGCCCTGTAGTTCCCGAAGACATATCGAAGTACAAGATGATCTCCAACCCGAGTTTCTCCCCCGACCAGAAGAAAATCTTCACCCGTTTCACTTACGGAGGAAGGGACTACGACCCTGTCTGGTCGACCGACGAGAACCAAATTCTCTTCCTTTCGAGGAGGTCTCTCGCCAAGGATGAGAAAGGCAACGAGCTGTACGTTGTCTCGGCGGGCGGAGGCGAGGCCAGAAGAATCCTCAGAAGGAAGGAAGGGATAGAGGGACCTCAATGGGCCGGAGACTCCAACTCGATTTACTTCGTCTCTCCGGTCACTGAGGAGGAGAAGGACGATATTCACGTGGTGAGGCGGATCGGGCTTTGGTACAACGGGAAGGGTTTCACGTACAATTCGAGAACACACGTCTTCGTTGTGAACCTCCAGACGGGCGAGGCAAGACAGCTGACGGCGGGAAACTTCGACGTGACCGAAGTCCGCCCTTCCCACAATGGCAAGAGGGTCGCTTACCTCGCCGCATTGGACGACATGAAGCCGTACATCGTCGACCTCTACGTTAGAGAACTCGAGACGGGGGATGAAATCAAACTTACGAGCTCCGACATGTCGGTCACAACTCTTGCCTGGAGTCCCGACGACGGAGAAATTGCCCTCACGGGGAACAGGCTTGCGCATGGTTTCGCTTCCCACGACCATGTGTGGGTCGTCCGCACGGGCGGCGGTTCCCGGCCGGTCCAAGTCGAGAGGGCTGACCGAAACAAGGCGAACACCCTGAACAGCGACGTGAGGACGAAGTCGCACGGACCCACACACATACTGTGGGAGGGCGATTTCGTTTACTTCCTTCAGGCCGAGGGAGGCGCGGTCCACCTCCTTCGTTTGAGGCCGGGAAAGGAAGCAGAGCTCGTGATTGGAGGTGAGAGGAGCGTGGAGGGCTTCGACGTGAAGGGGAAGGGAGTTGCCTTCGTCGCGATGGACTCACACCACCCTGAGGAGCTCTATCTCAAGGAGACGAGTGAGCGTGCCTTGACCTCTCTGAATTCGGAGGTCCAAAAGGAGGTAGACCATCTCCCACCGAGAGAGTTCTCCTTCACAGCCGGCGACGGAGTGCAAATAGATGGGTGGGTCTTTCAACCTCCTCCTCACCTCTCGAAGGAGAAGATACCTGCGATCCTCTACGTGCATGGCGGACCAAAGACGGCCTTTGGTTACTCGTTGATGCATGAGCTCCAGGTTTACACCGCGAGTGGCTTCGCGGTCATCTGCACAAATCCGAGGGGGAGCGACGGCTACACCGAGGAGTTTGCAGACATCAGAGGCGAGTATGGCAAGAGGGACTTCATGGACTTGATGGAGGCGCTCGACCACGTCATCGAGAATTTCTCTTTCGTCGACGGAGCCCGAGTCGCCATCGCGGGCGGTTCGTACGGTGGGTTCATGACCAACTGGGCCGTCGGGCACACCGACAGGTTCCGCGCGGCAGTAACAGACAGGAGCATAGCGAGCTGGACGAGCTTCTTTGGCACCTCTGATATCGGGACCTACTTCACGGAGGACCAGATGGCGGGAGATCCTTGGGCCGACGAGGAGAAGCTGCTCGCCCTATCACCTCTCCGATACGCGAAGAACGTGAAGACACCTCTCCTCGTCGTACATTCTTTCGAGGACTACCGGTGCTGGATGGTCGAGGGACTTCAATTCTACACCGCCTTGAAGTACCTCGGGAAGGAGGCGGAGATGGTCCTCTTCCCCGGGGAGAACCACGACCTGTCCAGAACCGGAAAGCCAAAGCACAGAGTCGCGCGGATTAAGCACTACCTCGGATGGTTCGAGAAGCACCTGAAGGCTGAGGAGTGACTACACCGTCAGGCTAGGCAGGATCGCTTCAACCGGCTTGTTCTCGAAGATGATCTGCCGAAGGTGATTGGTCATCGCGAGGGGGTCGTTGTGCTGCCACACGTTTCTTCCGACCGCCAGACCAGTCGCGCCGGCGTCCATTGAACCCTTGACCTGCCTGAGAAAGGCCTCGTCTGTGGGGGCCTTCGGACCCCCCGACATGAAGACCTTCACACCGCCCGCCGCCTTGACGGCCCAGGAGAAGCTCGCCGGGTCTCCCGTGTACTTTATCTTCGCCGCATCGGCCCCGAGCTCCAATGCGGCCCTCGCCGCGTAGGCGACGGTCTCTTTGGAGGTATCGTTCGTCACCGCAGCCCCCCTGGGATAGACCCACACCATCGCCGGAAGGTTCCTCTCGTGAGCCTCTTCCTGTATTCTCCCGAACTCGGCGAACATCTCCGGCTCGTGGGCGCTTCCGAGGTAGATCGTGTATCCCACACCCTTCGCGCCTAGAGAGACCGCGTGCTCCACCGAGCAGACCTGCCTCGAGAGCGGCTCGCCCTTCGGGAGGTTCGATTTCCCGTTTAGCTTCACTATGAGCGGCACCTTACCCGTGTAGAACCTCTCGGCAACGCCCTTCTGAAAGACGACCCCGTTGAAACCTCCCTTGACCGCGATGTCCATGGCGAAGCTGGGGTTAACGTTTCTCTCGTCGAAGTCGGTCGAAGGCCCGTGCTCCAGCCCCTGGTCGTACGCGAGCAGTAGGCTCCTCCCGTTCCTCAGAAACGCCTCCATCCTCTCCCCTTTCATTTCCGGATGAAAACAAACTCAACCGTGAATATTTAAGGGTGAAGACGGGTCGAGGTCAGGCTCGTTGCGCCTCGAGGAGTTCCTGAAAGAAAGCTCTGCAGCAGATGTCTCCAGGGTTCTGTCTGCGGTCGCCAAGTCCTCCGTGAGGGTCTGGGAGGCTCTTCCCACCGAGAGGGGGGTATCGGGTGGAACGAACCCCTCGGGTGACAGGCAAGCCGCCCTGGACCTCTTCACCAACGGAGAGTTCTCGAACTCACTTATGGCCACCGGTGCGGTCGCGGAGCTCGCCTCCGAGGAGGAGGCCCAGCCTCTGAGGGGGAGAGGTCCCCTTCATGTGGCGATGGACCCCCTTGATGGCTCTTCCAACATCGAGACAAACAACCCCCTAGGCAGCATCTTTGGAATCTACGACTCTGCTCTCCCCTGCTCGGGGGAGAGGATCATCGCATCTGCCTTTGTGACTTATGGGCCGATGGTCACTCTGACCTTCTCAACCGGGAAGGGGGTGAACCGGTTTGGCCTTGTCCGAAGGGGTTCGAACTTCGTCTTCGAGCTGACCGCCCAGGACTTGAAGATACCCGACAAGCCGGAGGTCTACGGCTTCGGCGGCCTGAGAAGGGAGTGGATTCCCCCCGTCGAGAGGTTCGTCGCCAAGCTCGAGCAGCTCGGTTCGAAGGTCAGGTACTGTGGAACATTCGTGGGGGACTACAATCAGGTACTCAAGCACGGCGGTATCTTCGGGTATCCCGCCCTGAAGAGCAGACCGCACGGGAAGCTGAGGCTCCTATACGAGGCCGCCCCGATGGCTTTCGTCACGAAGGCTGCAGGGGGTTACTCGACAGACGGGTTCGTCGACCTCCTCAAGGTCGAGGCGGAAGAGCTCTCCGCGACGACTCCCGTCTACACAGGTAGCTATTCCATTACAAAGGAGCTGGAAAGGACGGTATCCTCAGGCTCCGTTTAGGCTAGGGCCATAGTCCGAGCGTCTTTATCGCGTCGGCGACCCTCCCGACCCCGACGATGAGCGCTGCGGTCCTCATCGAAACTTTTTCCTTCTGAGAAGTCTCGTGGACATCGCTGAACGCCCTCGTTATCTTGTCCTCGAGCTTGGTGTTCACCTCCTCCTCGGTCCAACGGAGCCTGTTCAAGTTTTGGACCCACTCCAGGTAGCTCACGATGACTCCCCCCGAGTTCGCGAGAATGTCGGGTACGACAAAGACACCGTTCGCATCAAGGACCGTATCCGCCTCCGGCGTCGTCGGCCCGTTGGCGCATTCCACGATGACCTTTGCCCTGACGCCCTTCGCCACATCCTTCGTGATCGCGTTCTCGAGGGCCGCGGGGACGAGGATGTCACACTCGGTTCTCAAGAGCTCGTCTTCGCTTATCTTCTCGGTCCCCGGCATCCCGACGACGGTCCCGACCTTCTCCTTGTGCTTGAGCAGCTTAAGGGCGTCGATTACCTTTTTGCTCAATACGGCGCCCTGAGAGTCGGCCGCTGCCACAAGCCTTCCCCCCAGCTCCTGGAGTATCTCCGCATAGTTCGAGCCGGCGTTGCCGTACCCCTGGACCGCGAAGCTCGCCCCCTTAAGCGTCATCTTCGTTACCCTCCCGGCCTCCCGCGTGCAGAAGACGGCACCCCTCCCCGTAGCGGTATCCCTCCCCAGGGAACCTCCCAATGGGATTGGCTTCCCCGTGACTACCTCGGGAACCATGTACCCCTTCAGCTGGCTATAGGTGTCGACGATCCAGGCCATCACCTGGGCGTTCGTGTACACGTCGGGTGCCGGGATATCCCTGTACGGCCCGATGAAGTCAGCAATCGCCGAGGCGTACCTTCTCGTCATCCTCTCCAGCTCCAGGTTCGACATCTCCTTCGGATTGCAGATCACGCCCCCCTTCGCCCCTCCGAAAGGAATGTCCGCGATGCTGCACTTCCAGGTCATCCAGCACGCCAGAGCCTTAACTTCATCGAGAGTAACATTGGGGTGGTAGCGTATCCCTCCTTTCGAAGGCCCCCGGGCATCGTTGTACTGGACCCTGAACCCCGTGAAGACCTTCACTCCGCCGTCGTCCATCTTCACGGGGAGGTATACGGTGAGGATTCTCCTCGGGCTCGCCAGTATCTGGTGGATCCATGGTTCAAGCTTCAGATATTCAGCCGCTATCTTTAGTTGCTCCAGGGCATTGTCAAACGGGTTCGGCTTGGACTCGCTCGTATTGCCCGCGCGCCCGACTTGTCTATTTACGGATTTCTAGAGGCCTGAAGAGCGAGCGCCAGCTCCGTCATCTTACCATCCCAGTTCTTCGCCTTTACAACACTGCTTGACACGAGGAGACCATCGACTCCCAGTTTCACCGCCATCCTGACATCCTCTCCGCTTACTATTCCCGCGCCGCAGAGTATCCTTCCATGATAGGCCGCAGACCTGGCCACTCTCACAGTGTCCTCGATCAGTTCAGGTCTCGCCTTCGAGACCGCGACTCCACTCCCGATGAGCTCAGGCGGCTCGACAGCAAGGTACTCCGTCGATAGGGCGGCCAGTTTCCTTACCTCGCGGGGGGTCTGCCCGCAGACGCAGACCTCGAGCCCCAGCGACTTGAGACGAGGAACCGTCGTGACTAACCCGGCGGGGGGAACTCTCGCCTCGCTGTGGTTAAGGATACTTCCCGCCGCCCCTGCCGCCTTGATTGATTCAGGGATGAGGGCGCCCGTGCTCTGCCCCACAATGCCGACCTCAGCCTTCTGACTGAAGACTCGGTTATTTACCGCGGATGCGACAGCGCCGATCATAGGTGTAGGGGGCGCCAACACTATCTCGACGTCGACGACACTAGAAACACGTTCTGCCGCACGCGCCAGCTCGAGAGACTTCGCACCCAATATCTCGGCGTAGTTCTTGAAGTTTAGGATTAGTGTCCTTCTATCCCGCACAACTGGCCGTTGGTCTTCCCGCCCCTATAAAGGCTGGACCGTCGCCTCCCGTCGAGGTCAGCCCTCGGCGCTAGTGAGGGAGGTACTCGCTAGAACTCGTCTTCTTCGGAGTCCTCTTCCCAGCCGTCGTCCTCTAATTCCTCGTCGAAATCCTCTTCGAGCTCTTGGTCTTCCTGGGACAATTGGGGCGGTCAGCGCCGTTTTCGATGACCTATTAAATGTTGTCCGCTCTCTTCTTAGATGAAGATGAAGAAAGGAGGTGTGAGAAAGGTTTCGGCCAAGAGCATCCGAGAGGCTGGGAAAATCGTTCTTGGTGGCGGTGTCATCGTGTACCCCACCGACACGGTATACGGCCTGGGTTGCGACCCGATGAATGAGCTCGCGGCGGAGAGGCTCTTCACAATAAAGGGGAGGGGGGGAAAGCCCGTCCCCGTCCTCTGTGATAGCTTCGAGTCGGCCTCTCGCCTAGTCCGACTCAGCGGAGTCGCTCTTCGGCTGGCGAAAGAATACTGGCCGGGTGCCCTTACCATCGTTCTTCCGCTAAGGATGGAACTGCCGGAGCATATCCACCAAGGGAGCGGAACCCTCGCGGTCAGAGTTCCAAACTCAAGAAGATGCCTTGAGTTGATCTCAGCCTGCGGCGGAAACCTTATCGGGACAAGCGCCAACAAGTCCGGAAAGCCCGCCTGCAGGACGGCTCATGAGGCGCTCCGATCAATCGGGGAGGAGGTAGATCTCATCCTCGACGGCGGGAGGCTCAGCGAGAAAGAGTCGACCGTGGTGAAGGTATCTGGGAAC
>VBPK01000098.1 GCA_005877225.1 Nitrososphaerota archaeon | reverse complement strand
TTCGAGAACACTCCTGCCACTAAATGTAACGTGTCCTCGGGCTTTGGTAATCTCGATTCCTTCGGGATCTTCGTGCACAGTCAGGGTTCCTCCCCGGGCTGCGTCAAATAATACCTTATACATGAACTGTCAACAATCCTCCGATCGCAAGAATGTATCAGGAGGAAATTTTGGCAGGCGTAGAAGGCCTCAGCGAGCTCGTCAATCTGACATAGAAGTTTTGCCATTAGCACAGAGTTCGAATCTAAGCACAAACCCGCACCGCGTGGAGTTTATCGAGCATCGCCGAAAGCGCCAACATCCTTAAGAGTCCCTCTTGCGCGGTCTTCGCTGAAAGTTGAGCAGGGCAGGTCTCGCTTCTGAACGAAAGGACCCGAGCGAGCTCCTCCAGATCGAGACCTCGCGGGTCTTCGTCGGCAAGTTGAACGTGAGGAGGAGGCCGGGCGACGTTATCGACCTCACGCGCTCGATTCAGGAGAAGGGAGTTCTCGAGCCGGTCCTCGTCAGGCCCGTCGGATACCGCTACGAGCTTGTCATTGGTTCTCGGAGGCTCGAGGCCGCGAAGGCTGCCGGGCTGAAGAGAATTCCAGCCGTCGTGAGGAAGACGTCGGACGAGGAGTCTATAATCGTTTCCCTGATTGAGAATATTCAGAGGAGGGACCTCGAGCCCGAGGAGGAGTACGACGGGCTGATGACTCTGAGCAAGCTCAACCCGAAGTTCTACGGCACCCCCGAGCAGCTCGCCAAGGTTATCGGCAAGTCACGAAGGTACGTCGAGGACCACATCAACGCGGTCGAGACGGTCAGGGGCCTGAGGAGGGAGACGAGGGCCGAGGTGACGGTGAAGAGCGCGCCGACCCCCCAGGAGAGGAAGGAGGGTGTCCTCCCGCTGAAGCACGCGACCTACATTCACAAGGCAGAGGAGACGGCGTCGATTCAAGGGCTACCCAGCCACGAGCGCGCCGTGAAGCTGAAGGAGCTCGCCGAGACGATCGCCCCGCTTCCGCAGCCGGAGGCCGAGAAGGTCGTGAGCCATTTCGTTATGGCGCCTCAGAGGCCAATGGAGGAGATCAGGAAGGACGTCCAGTATCTGCGCGCCGTGAAGCTCGAGATCCTCCTGGACCCGAGGGTGGCGGAAGCCCTGAGGACCGCGGCGGAGGACAGGAGGACGACGATGGAAGCGGTCGCGTCTCTCGCGATACACTCCTGGCTGAGGCAGCAGCGCTACTTCTAGTGAGCGTCACCCGTCCAGGCGGTCGAGAAGGTCTGGGATTTCAATTCTCATCGAAAGGCCTACCCATCACTGGAGCCTTAGCTTGACGTTGAGCTTCTTGGAGAGATTCTCCAGGTCTTGGGCAACGTAGAAGAAGGCCATCCAGCTCCACCTCCCCCACCTTCGGATTCCTTCCTTCTTCACCCGCTCGATGGCGTCCCTCGCGTTCTTGGGCTCTCTCCCGAAGAAGAGCTTCCCGAAGACGTCGACTGACCAGGCGTCGATTGGAAAGCCCGCCCTGGGGTTTATTATATCGGCCGAGTAGTCTCCGATTCCCGGAAGTTCCATCAACCTCCTCTTGGACTCCTCGGCTGGCAGCCTTGCGAGATCCTCCAGCGTCGGAAAGGCCCCTCCCTCCAAGATTTTGGCCAGCTGGATAACATACTTCGCTCGATAGCCGAGCTTGCATCGGCTCTCGAGCTCCTTGATCGATACTACCGAGATCTCACTCGGCACGGGCCATGCGGCGACTCTCCTCCCGTCGAACTCGGCGACCCTGCCGTACCTGCTCACGAGGCATTCCATCATCTGCTCGCTCCTCTTGAGGGGTGCCATCTGGAGGCAGATCGTCAGAATCGCGAGGTCGAAGACGCTCCCACCCAGGGTATCGTGCATCCCGTAGAGGTCATCCACCGCATGCTTCAGAATCGGGTCTCTCCTCGCAAATCCGTAGAACTGGCTCAGTTCGTCATTCACGCCAAGCTTCTCAGCGAGGATGCCCTTGATCGTCTCTTCCTTGTCGTCGGGCTCGCGTGCGAGGAAGGCTGTCACCGAAATCCTCGGTGAGTCAGTCTCTTCGGTGGACTTAAGCTTCAGGCCCACTAGCATTCCATCGACATGAAGAGCCGTCCACATCGTTCCTTCCTCGAAGACCTCGAAGGGCGTGAAGAGGTCCCACCCCGCCGGCTTTTTTGCTGTGAGCTCGAAGTTGTAAGGAGCTTTCGGCGATAGGACGAAGGAGAAGTTCTTCTCGAGCCGAACCAAACTCGCCCCCGTTGCCGTGATGGTCGCCTTATAGACTTCGGCACCTTGGCGTAACAAGTTGCGACCGACGGCCGACCATGCAACAACATGCTGCCTAATCCAGATTCGCATCCCGCCAAAAGACCAAATACGCTTCTGCCCTCGCAAGAGGGGTTGCAACGGGAAGCAGCCGAGAAGCGTCCTCGGGCTAGGATTGAGACGCTCGCAGACCTGATCTTCGGCCTCTCGCTCTCCGTGGGCTCCGTCGCAGCCATCGCGAGCTCGCCGACAACCCCCGCCGAAATCGGAAGCCACATACTCGCTTTCATGTTCACCTTCCTTCTTCTCATCACCGCTTGGCTCATCTACACGGGTTTCATGTCGGTGCTCCCCGTCGAGACAAGGACCATCGTCTTCCTCAACGTGGCGCTTCTTCTGCTCGTCACGCTGATTCCCTACCTGCTCAACAGCGTGGAGTTCATCAGCCCCTCAGTGCCCGCGGCCGACGCTTCGGCGATAAAGGATGTGGCCTCCCTCCTCTTCGCTCTGGACTTCACGGGAATCCTGGTCATCATGGCGGTCTTCGCGCACGTTCTGAGCCTTGAGGAGAAGAAACTCGTCGCTCCTGAACTAGCCAAACTCTTTCGCAACGGGAGGAACAGGATGGCCGCGCTCGCCGTCCTGACGGCAATCTCAATTGCGCCTCCCTTCGGGCAGGTGTTGATTCTCGGAGTGCCGGCGAGACTCTTCATGTGGTACGTGCCGCTGATCTCTTACTGGGTTGGGAGGGCAGTCAGTCCAGAGAGTCGCACCTACAAGATATCGCGGGCGGAATAGACAGCGGAGGTTGTCGCGTTGCGGGACTGAAGCACATATAGCTGCGCGCTCCTCTTGCACAACGCCATGCTAGAGGTGAAGGTGAGGGAGTTCAGGCACTCTGACTACGATTCCCACGCCACGATTCGCGACGCCTTGGACCCGACTCACCCACTCTTCCTTGACAGAGCCAAGTACGAAGACTCCTGCTTCGGGCGCACGAGGTATCGGATGAAGAGGTATGTCGCTGAATCTGATAGAGGCGAAATCGTCGGTGTCGGCGGATTCGAGCATCTGTTCTTCTCGTACCAGCCTCACAGGTTCGCCCTCTCGGTCGAGCTGCATCCAGCCTGGCAGCGCCGCGGCATCGGTGGATTGCTCTACGAGCGCCTCGAGTCTGAGCTCCGCTCCGCTGGCGCAGAGGCGTGGGCGCTTGTCGATTCAACTCAAGCGAGGGCATCGCGTTCGTCAAGAAGAGGGGGTTTGTCGAGAAGAGAAGAATATTGGAATCAACGCTGGACCTAAGGTCCTTCGATCCGGCGAAGTTCGAACCCCGGGCGAAAGAACTGGAGAGCAAAGGAATCGTCTTCGCAAGCTTGGCAGAGGAGATGTCGCGCGAACCGACTTCAGGGCGAAAGCTGTACGAACTAGAAAACAGCGCCGACAGGGACGTCCCGAACATAGTCGAGCCCACCCGATGAGTTACCATGACTACAACATCATCATTCTCAAGAGCCCGCTGATGCTCTGGGAAGGGTCATTCGTGGCGAAGAAGGATGACCTCTATGTCGGGTCGAGTAGCGTAATCAAGTCAGGCCTGAAGGATACCATGGAACAAGGGTTTACCGCGGTCAGGCCAGGCTTTAGGGGAAGAGGCTTAGCACAGGCCGTCAAGCTCCTGGTCGCGAAGCACGCCAGGAGTCACGGGGTGAAATCCATTCTTACCCACAACGGTTCGCAGAACGAAGCGATGCTGAGGGTCAACGAGAAGCTTGGCTTCGTGAAGAGGAGTCGGGTGACGTCTACTGAGCCGGGATGGCTCCGATTTGGAGCATGATGCCAAGAAAGTCGATCTCCGACCAGAGCTCCGCCACCTTCCCACCTTCAATTCTGTAGATATGGATCTCCGACCATGCGACCTTGTTTCCCGTCGCGGGCACGCCGTTGAACTCCCCCTTCTGGGTGGCGCGGGCCGTCGTGCGCTCAACGACCTTGTTCCCATCCGCCAGCAGGTCCTCGATGGTCGCCTGAACGTCCGGGAACCCCTTGACGACAGCTCCCCCGAGAGCCTTCATCCCCTCCCGTCCCTTCGGCAGCCTAGGGTCCTTGAAGTGATGCTCGAACCTGGGGGAGAAGAGTTCGTCAACGATTCCGTGGTTCGCCTTGTTCTTGAACTCTTGAACGAAGCGTCTGATAAGGCGCTTGTTCTCATCGGTGGTGGTAGTCACAGTCGGAGGGTTCGGTTCAACGATATTTAACCATTTGGTTAACTATTGCTTCTCAGGAGGGTCGCCAGGCCGTCTATGACAGACGCCCAGCCGAATCGTGTGCTCTCCCGCAATCCCCCATCCTTCAGCTTCTCGTGCAGCAGCGAGATTTCTGTCGCATCTCCGCGTTCCAGGAACTCGACCGTGACGAGTGTCTCCATCTGTTTCAGGTTGGGGTCCTCCGCTATCCAGGTGTACACCAGCCGCTCTGGCGGGACGACTTCGAGAAACCTCCCCCTGACCATGTGGATGCTCCCGCTTGGCGATTCGACCCCTATCCGGAATCCGCCTCCTACCCTGAGGTCGATCTCGGCCACGGTGAGGACGAACTCCTTCCCCACCCTCCACCACTTCTTCAGTTCGTTAGGGTCGGTCCAGGCGCGGAAGGTTCTCTGACGAGTCGCTGGGAAGACCCGGGAGATACGAAGAGAGTCTTGTGACCCCTCTACCTCGCTCATCCGCTCTTCCCGCCCTTCCCCTCGCTCTTCAGGTAATCGGCAAGCTCATCGAGTTGTTCCCTCCAGAGCGAGCTGTACCTTGCTATCCATCTCGCGGGCCCGATCAGCTGAGTCGCGTCGAGGACGCACCTGTACATCCTGCCGTCCTTCTCGCGCTTGAGCAGTCCCGCCTCCTCAAGGACTTTCAGATGTTTCGAGATCGCGGGTAACGATATTGAGAAGGGTTTTGCCAACTCGCCGACGGTCATCTCGCCCGTCGCCAACTCCTCTAGGATTGCCCGGCGTGTTGGGTCGGAGAGGGCAGAGAAGGTGCGGTCGAGATCGACTCCGACCCTACCGGGCGACGGCTCAGACCGGAGGTGCTTGAAGCTCCACACCGGTGCCCGACCCCTCTCCCGAGGAGGAGGGAGGAACCGCGGCTGCTTCCTTGAATACTCACCGAGATTGTGACGCCCCATCTCGGCCTGGATGCTTGCCAGTGATATTTTTACTTTCGGTTAAGTATTGGAAGGGAACTCTGTCCTGCACACGTTTCGGCCCCGCTCGAGGTCAAAAAAACGCGGCGGCGAGCAGCAACAGCCCTAGCACAATGAACGCGAGGTTGAGAGCGGGGTTGTCGTAGCTCATGTGCGCGATCGCAATCCTACGGCGGCC
Source organism: Nitrososphaerota archaeon (assembly GCA_005877225.1). Lineage (GTDB taxonomy): Archaea > Thermoproteota > Nitrososphaeria > Nitrososphaerales > Gagatemarchaeaceae > TA-13. Next base: position 6,282 of record VBPK01000098.1, on the reverse strand, counting down.
AAGGTAAACGCCAGCCTGAGTAAGGGCGTCGAGGAGTAGGTGAGTATAGGCTATCGCCACACCCAGACCTGCTCCAAGCAACTCCAATGCGGAGTCGATAGGGAGGCTGAAGACTGAGTAGGGCAGGATTATCGTCGCGATTCCAACCAAAGCCCCCCACAGTGGTGCTGTGAACACCGAATGGGTGACGAAGGAACGGACGGGGACGCCATTCTTGCGTCTGTGGCCGAAGACATCGATTAGCGTGTTCACCACAAACGTCAGCCACAGAGCAACGAGCAACGAAATGGCCGAGAGATGCCCGGTCTTGGAAAGCAGGAAGATACTCAAGCCGAATGAGAAGATGTTGTGGGTAACGGCTTTCAATTTGTGAGCAAGCCAAGCGGCGAGTGGGGTTCTAAAGATAACAATCCTGTACGATCTATGCGATAGACCTTCGATATGTTCAGCCTGAGGTTAGACCGACGCCCAAATAATAAGACCCCACATTGCCCGCGCCAGCGCTGAAGAGGAAGGAGGCAGGTGTCGTCTCCCTCCGAGTCGTTCCTGACGCCTGAGGTTCACAGCCTTTCCGGCGAAGATCCTTCTGCAGGCTAGTCGCTCCAAGGCAGCCGTCCATCGGCGTCATATATGTCGTTGAGAGACTGCAGAAGTCTTTCGAACTCTTCCTTCGATTCCTCGACGCCCGGCAGCTTTCGCGTGAACCCGACCCTTCTCGACCAATTGCTCCACGATCGCAGGATCTTCGCGTGTGTGCCTCTCTCGGTGTGAACCTCCTCGCTTTGAACCAGAAGTCTCTTTTCGAGCTCGCGTGCGGCGCCGGGGATTCCTCTTTTTGGCAACGTTCTCGCGTCGGTTCTGACCTCGCCCTTCCTGTCAACAACGCGGAGCAGTGCCGAGGCTTCAGGGGAAAGGGATGCGGTCTGCCACTCCTCCTTCGAGGTGCTCACTGCCAGAAGCTCCGGCCAGAGTCGGCGGTGCACAAAGGTAACCTTTCCTGACACGAGCTTCGTGGTTAAGACTTCTCGGCGTCTGCGGAATTTTTCGAGGACCCCCCAGATCCTTGGACCGCTTGGGTGACCCCACCAGGAGCCCCGCAGTGGTTGATGAACTACCACGCCTGTGACGCTAGGAAGCCTTGGGTCAGACTCGAGCAAGACGCCAACGCGTCTGAACTCTCTTACAACAAGCTCGAGCGCCTTCTCTTCGCTCTTCCTGTTTTTCATCGGGTTAGTGTGGGATCAGGAACCACGCCGTAAAACGTTACCGTCCTGGGGTTCGTTGCGCCTCCGCCCTTCCCCTTATAGCCCTGAGCCACTCTCTTCGAACCAGCGCGCTTCCTCCACGAATCAGCCGCCAGTATGCCGCGAACTTCTTGCGAGCAAGCGGGTCGGTCGCGTAGACGCGCGTTTCGGTGGTGAGTCTCACGCCGGTGTGGTGAGGCAACTCAGTCAAACAGAAGTTGAGGGTGGCTTTCGCGTAATCCGGACGATCGAACTCGAGGAAGTGCTGGGGATTGGTTATCCTTGGGGAAGACCCGGCGAGTTTCCAGAATTGCCCGACCCATCCAAGAACCCGCTCCCGGTCGGCTTGCTCGGCGAGGAGAACGAAACCTACCCTCGTCGCCCAGCCAAAGATGGACTCCGAGTCCCTGAATCGAGCTGCCTTTCTTCCCGCCGCTATTCTGGGTAACGAGCGTATCCGGAGGAGGAGGCGAAATAGCGGCGCTTCGGCAGGCGTTGTGTCCTCTATTGCGTTGAAGACTCGACTCGCATTAGCTCGAACGGTAATTGCGTGAATCTCGTTGAAGTGGTAGATGGGCATGAAGTGGTCCAGGAGAGTCAGGACAGCACCCAATAGACCTGAATTGCTCTGGAGGATGAACTTTACTTCGACTCATCTCCACTATCTCACGGAAAGGTGCGCCTCCGCGGGTGACCGCCAGGCGCGCTGGTGAATGAGCAATTCTGTTCAGTGTAGACGGTGGGAGTCATCATGGATTGCCGTTATCCAGAAAAATGAGCTTCGGTAGCTGCCAAGACGGAAAGACACTCAAAATAAGACACTCCCTGAAACGCACCTCATGGAAAAACTCAGAGTTCGTTGCGCTTGTGGAGCTGCTCTTCCCAACCCTGAAGAATTCGCGCGGCATTGGAGTCTGGTTCACGGTTCAGCAAATTGTTGCGACACCACGTTCCGCGAACCCGATGAATACGCTAGACATCTCAGACACTCACACGGACTGGCCGACAAGTTTCTACAACCTCCTATCGCGTCATAGGCTGCGTACACCTCGGCTCTCCTCGTGAACAGACTTGTAAAGTAGAACGCGAATGCCTTCCTCACAAATGCGAAGGAGATAGCAGAGCTGAAGGAGATGCCCAAGCCGTCAGCTGGCTAGGCATCTCTCCCATTCCCTTTTCTCCTGCCGAAGAATGAAAGACAGATTAGAGTATTAGAAGGTTCGTCGACCGCGGCTCGACATGAGTGAACGGTCGCGAGCAGTTCTTCTGACGGTCGTGGCGTTGATCCTCGTTGGCTCTCTCCTTGCGCTTGTTCTCTCCCACCAGAGGTTTGAGAGCGGGAGCACCACGACGACGGGCGTCACCACCCAATCTTTGACGAGCCCTGGATACACTTGGCTGAGAGGCGCCGATCTGCCGACCCCGCGAGCAGAGACGGCCGCGGTGCTGGTGGGGAATGAAGCATACGTCATCGGCGGGTTCGACGCCAACGGCATGGCTTCCGCGAAGGTCGAGGTCTACAACACGACTTCCGACACCTGGAGAACCGCCAGTCCCCTCCCGGTCGCTATGCATCACGCAGGAGCGGCGCTCGTCAACGGAATGATATTCGTCGTAGGCGGCTACCTGGAGGGTTGGATTCCGACAAGCGCGGTCTGGGTCTACGACCCGAAATCCGGCATGTGGAGTCCCGCAACGAGTATGCCCACAAAGAGGGCTGCTCTTGCGGTTCAGGCAATCAACGGAAGGATATTTGCGATAGGAGGCGCGGGTGAAGCCAGCGTTCTCTCTACGAACGAGATCTACGATCCCCTCTCCGAAAAGTGGACGGACGGAGCTCAGATGCCGACCCCTAGACAGCACCTCGCTTCGGCAGTGGTGCAGGGCAAGCTCTACGCGATCGGGGGAAGAGTCAGCGGAGTTGCGACAAACCTGAACGTGAACGAGGAGTACGACCCCTCGACTGATTCGTGGTCAGCGAGGGCACCCATGCCGACGAATAGAAGTGGGATTGCGGCGGCCGTCGAAGGCGACAGGATCTTCGTGCTCGGGGGCGAGACGCCTTTCGGCACCCTCAACACCAACGAAGAGTACAATCCACTCGGCGATACCTGGACTAAGGCGCCGCCGATGCCCGCCTCGAAGCATGCGATCTCCGCGGTATCTGCCGATGGCAGAGTCTATGTCTTCGGTGGGGGGTTGAGCGTCGGGGTCAGTGTAACGCCTGAGACCGTGATTCTCGTTTCGGAGAACCAGCGGTAGCTTCTCCGGGTTTCAGGCTGCTTCGAGTTGACAGGGTGAGGAGAATCGCCGCCATGTTAGGATTCACCACACCCACAGCCATCCGCGCGTTGCCTGCCCTGACACCCTACAGACGTAGTTCACCAAGCAAGCAAGGAATCTCCTCTCCGCCGATCTTGACCACAGTCCTACCCTCGTATGTGAAACCGTACTTGCTGTAGAACGAAATGCCCTTCTGGTTTCCATCTTCGACCTCCAGAACCACTTTCCCTGCACCTCTGAAGCGCCTGATTGCGGCGTCCATGAGCCTCGAACCAATCCCTCTCCTCTGGTGCGACGGAAGAACGTAGAGCTGGAAGATCTTCACGGTTCCTTCGTCAATCTTCCCGGCCGAGACCATCCCGACCAACTTACCGTCCTCGAAGCAGCCCGAATAGAAAGCCTGTGGATTCTGCAACCCTCTGAGGAGGCTTTCCTTGCTCTGCCAGACGGTGATCGCCGTCTGTATGACCGAATCGGGAAGGATCCCCTTGTAGGTGTCGAGCCAGCACGTTCTCAGCAGTCGCCTCAGTTTCTCGGCATCGCTCGCCACGAGGAGTCTCAGTTCCGGCATGCGTTAATTCGTCCGTGAACTCGAATGCTCGCTTCATAAACAGTCGCCTCTCAACTCCGGCCAGATTCATTGCCCCGACAGGATAACCCTATTCGGGAAGCCCGGTCAGCTCCTCGCTGACCAGCCAGAGCCTTCGGGCGACCTGCTCGTCATTCGATTCCTTCGACGACTCCTTCTCTTTCTTATTCGTGAAGTATTTTCCGCTTACCCCTTCCACATCGGGGGAAGACGCCAGATAGATCGGGGTCTTGGCTCCCCCCTCAGGCCCCATCATGAAGAGTCGGAGGAGTTTCATGATGAACCCCGCCCGACCCAGAGGTCTGCTCCAGATGTTTGTCGCGACAGCGCCGGGGTGAAGACAGTTTGCGGTAACGCCTGTTCCTTTCAGCCTCCTCGCGAGCTCGTAGGTGAAGAGCACTTGCGCGAGCTTCGCTTGCGAGTATGCCCTCCAGCCGCCGTAACCTTTCTCGCCCTGGAGGTCGTCGAAATCTATGTGCCCGTTGTAGTGAGCGATGGAAGAGACCTCGACGAGCCGCGAGGGCGCGGTTGCTTTCAAAAGGTCGATTAGAAGCCCCGTGAGGAGAAAGTGAGAAAGGTAGTCGACTTCGAAGGTCGTACTTTCTTCTGAACTCGCTCGCGAGTTGACGAACGGACTGCATCGAAGACATGTCGGCGAGCATGAGGTCGAGGGAGTTGTTTCCACTCTTCTCCCTCGTCTCAGATAGGGCAGCCTCCCCTTTCTCCTTACTGCGGCAGACAAGAATAACGGTCGCGCCCATCTCCGCGAGCCCCATCGCGGTGGCTTTCCCTATTCCCGAATTGGCACCCGTAACCATGCAGACCCGTCCGGCCATGCTGTTCTGCAACTTTCAGCCTGCCGTTCAGGAAAAGGGCGAGTAGATTAGTCTGTTGAATGACTGTTCTGCGATTGAAAGAGACGGATGTGATACCTACGAAGCTGAAGACTCTGTCCGTCTTGCCGGGAAGAATGTTCAACTAACCCCACACAGCCAGACGGCTGCTTACATTGAAGATTCCTCGACCCGACGAAGGCTCCAAGGCGTTCTTCAAATCCGCCCTCCCGCACGACCCCAGGGTAACAGTCCGACTGGTCTTCGGGAATGACGCGGCGTTCGTGAACGGAAATATGTTCGTGGGCCTCTGGGGAAACGACCTGTTCCTGCGCCTATCGGACGAGGATCGTAAGGAACTACTGAAGAACGAGGGGGCGACTAACTTCGAGCCGATGAAGGGAAAGCCCATGAAAGGTTACACCCTGATTCCGAGAACTTGGAAGACCCAGCCAGAGACGGTTCGGAGGTGGGTGGCTCGCTCTCTAGAGTGGGCGAGCGAACTGCCTGCGAAGAAATCAAAGCGTTAGTTGGGTCGGTCCAGCGCCAAGCTCATTCATTTCGACGGCTTCCGCGTTACTCTTCTGAACCTCTCGGCTTCGCGGGAGGGCTCTTCTGAGTCAATGACCGACCTGCCAACGATTATGAAGTCTGCGCCCGAAGCCATCGCGGCCTCGGCCTGTCCTCCCTGCGCCCCGACCCCCGGAGCGAAGATCAGGCAGTCCGTTCCGACGATCTTCCTCGTCTCTCTGAGCGCCGTCCTGGACCTCGCGGAGACTATGGTTCCATCCGCCCCCCACCTTCTCGCCCTCTCAGCGAACGCCTGGTAGAGCCTCCTCCCTCCGTCGAGCCTCAGGGTGTACCCCTCGTTCACCCCGCGGTGACTCATGTAAACGAGCAGAATCACCCCGCCGCCCAGTTCGTGGGCCCTCTCTATGACCTCCCCCATCCCGTCCCTGTAACCCACAAGAGGGTTGGCTATCACGGCGTCAAAATGGGAAGCCAGGAGCGATTCGATCACCTCCAGGTTTGTCGACCCGATGTCGTTCAGTTTCATATCCGCTATCAGCGGCAGGCCCTCGCCATTGCAGAGGTCGATCAAGTCCCTGATTCCGGTGAGCCCAAACGGCAGGAGCAGGTGAAAGTTCACCTTGACGGCCGCGATGGACTCCTTTGTCTGCTCGAGCACCTTCCTAGCCCTCGCGACCCTCTGACCGAAGGGACCCGAGACGTCGAGCGCGAGGACGACGCTGCTCCCCCTCCCCCTCGAGGAGGCGAGAACCCTTTCTCTGAACGTCTGCATTATCGACGTCTTGCTTCGAAACCTTATGAC
>VBPK01000097.1 GCA_005877225.1 Nitrososphaerota archaeon | reverse complement strand
GGGTGGTTCTGGGGGTCCAGATAGTGGGCCCGGAAGCATCGAACCTCATCAGCGAGGCGGTTCTCGCGATCGAGATGGGCGCCACCGTTGAGGATATCGCCCTTACGATACATCCACATCCGACACTCTCCGAGGGTCTCATGGAGGCCGCGGAAGCCGCCGAGGGTAAACCGATCCATCAGTTGAAAGTATGAAAAAGGGCAGGGTTCTGGATCTCGGGAGCGGAAGGAGGGAGTACGGGGAGATCTGGCGCCTTCAGAAGGAGCTGGTCGCGGCGAGGGCGAACGACTCCTCTCCTGATACTCTGATCTTGGTAGAGCACGAACACGTCGTTACCCTCGGGAGGAGGACGAGCGTCGATAACTTCCGACCCCAGGGGGTCCCCGTCTTTAACGTCGAGAGGGGCGGAGACGCCACCTACCACGGTCCCGGTCAACTCGTTGGTTACCCGATTATCAAGCTGCAGGACCACGACGTTCACAGATACCTCAGGATGCTCGAGGAGGTCCTGATTAGGGTGACGAGGAGTTACGGAATAAAGAGCGAGAGAAGGGAGGGGCAGACTGGCGTATGGGCTGGAGAAAGGAAGGTGGCCTCGATAGGGGTCGCGGTCTCGAACTGGGTTACGTATCACGGATTTGCGCTGAACGTGAATCCCGACCTGTCGTACTTCCGCCTGATCAGGCCCTGCGGCCTCGACCCGAGCGTGATAACCTCGATGATTGAGCTGACCGGTACACAGGTCCCGATGGAGGACGTAAGAACTCGGGTAACCAGAGAGTTCTCGACCGTCTTCGAGATGGAACTCGCCCCGGCCGTCCCGAAGTCCGAGTCGAGAAAGATTAAGTAAAAGCAGATGGTCGTCCGAAACGTGTCCACCACCACCACAGCTCCCAAGGTCACCTACGTCACACTCTTCGCAGACGAGAGCATTCATCCGAGGTACGAAGCAGCCCTTCAGAAGTTCAGCCACGAACTCGGGAGACACTACCCCATGTACATCGGGGAGAGCGAGGTTCGCTCGAAGGCCGGGGAGTTTGAACACCGAAGCCCAATCGACACGAAGGTGGTAGTGGGATACTTCCAGGTTGGGACGGCGCAGCACGCCAGAGAGGCGATCGAAGAGGCGACGAACTCTTTCGCCCACTGGTCGAAGACACCCTGGCGAGAGAGGGTCAGGATAATAAGGCGAGCCGCCGACATGGTCGACGAAAGAAAGTTCGAGATAGCCGCGGTGATCACATACGAGGTCGGGAAGAACCGCCTCGAGGCTTTGGCGGAGGCTTGGGAAGCCATCGATGCGATAAGGTACTACGCGAAGGTCATGGAGGAGAACGACGGCTACGTCGTACAGATGGGCCCCGGCGGTCCCGGTGAGAACTCACGGGTGGTCGGGAAGCCCTTTGGTGTCTGGCCCGTCGTCTCTCCCTTCAACTTTCCGTTCATGCTGGCAAACGGGATGGCTCTCGGCGCCCTAATAACAGGCAACTCAGTCATCCTAAAGCCGACGAGCGAGGCGCCCCTCACGGGGCTCTTGCTGTACAGGGTATTCAGGGAGGCCGGTGTCCCTCCCGGCGTCGTGAACTACGTCACTGGCCCCGGAAGCAACTTCGAGAGGGAGTTCGTCTCGAATCCCAAGGTTGCGGGGATAGCTTTCACCGGCTCCCGCGACGTCGGGATGAGATTGTATCGTGAATTTCTCACGAGTCAGCCCCACCCGAAGCCCGTCGTTATGGAGATGGGGAGCAAGAACCCGACGATAGTCACCTCGAAGGCGGACCTGAAGAAGGCGGTCGAGGGCGTAGTGAGGGCTGCTTACGGATACGACGGACAGAAGTGCAGTGCGACCTCAAGGGTCTACGTCCAGACGGCAATCAAATCGAGATTTCTCGAGGAGTTGAAGTCGCGTGTCGAGCAGCTCGGCGTCGGAGACCCGAGGGAGAAGGGGACCTTCGTGGGGCCTGTGATCAACAAGGCTGCTGTTTCAAAGTTCAGGAGCGCGGTACAGGAGGTGAGGAGAAGCAGGGGAAAGATCCTCTGCGGCGGCCGCATCCTAAGGGAGGGGATCTTCGGAGGAGGATACTACGTCGAGCCCACCCTCGTCTCCGGCCTCTCCTCGAACAACAGGTTCTTCAGGGAAGAGCTCTTCCTTCCCTTCGTTGTCGTTGGAGAGTTCAAGACGCTCGAAGAGGCACTCGAGAAGGCCAACGATACGGAGTATGGCTTGACAGCGGGCATCTTCAGCGAAGACCCTCGCGAGGTCGAGAGGTTCATGGACGTAATCCAGTTTGGGGTAGTCTACGCGAACCGGAGGGGTGGAGCCACCACGGGGGCTTGGCCGGGTGCACAGTCGTTCGTGGGATGGAAGGCGAGCGGGGCTACGGGGAATGGAGTCGGCGGCCCGCATTACCTCCTCAACTTCCTGAGGGAGCAGTCCCAGACCGTCGTTTCAGGCTAACTCGCGCTACAAGACGGGTACCGCGTAGAGGGCGAGGGTAATGAACAGGTCGATCGGCCACCACGCGGGTATCACCGCCGAGCCGACCTTGAACGACCCGAAGAGTTGGGTCGTCCACTCTCCCTTCCTCACCATCTCTCCCCGCCAGCCGAAGTAGGCGAAGTCCTCTAGGAGCGCGAGGAGGAAGACGTTCGCGACCCAGGCGGTCGGGGACTGGGTGTACGAGATGACAATGAAGAGGGGGAGGAGGAAGAAGACTTGATAGGGTGAGTACTTGCCAAAAGCAGGCTTCTCCATAAATCCCTCGACCTTCTTCGTCCAATCCTCCTCCCTCCGGTTGATGTACCTGTACTCGATCCCTGCGTAGATTATGGCCGCCAGAACGACACGGATGAAGGAGATTGGTTCGAACAATTACTTCAGAGGGACGTAGAGGCTGGAACGAGAGGCGCCGATGCCGGGCGTTCCGTGCACGACCTTCTTGTTCGTGATGACGTACTCCCCCAGGTAGCGCCCGACCATCTCGGGCTTGACCTCGAGCGGGACAAACTCCCTCCCGTTGTGCACGTGTATCGTGAGGCCAACCATCAGAGGCAGGACGACCATATCCCGCGCATGGGTCTTGATCTGGCCCTGAATTTTCCCATCCTTCGTGCGTCTCGCGTCTTCGATAAGCTTCCTCTTCTCCTCCGAGACTCCCCTGTTCAGAGACCGCCTCGCTCTGGAGGGGAGGAGCTGCAGGAGGGCCTCCGTGGGCATTCCGTTGAGCTGCTCGAGGGTGTAGCCCCTGTACCTGTACTCTCTCGGCATCTATCTCCCCCTTACCTCCACACTCGCCCTCGCGAGTCTCTTTCTGCCCGTCTTCCTCGGAGCTATCAGACCAACCTTCCTTCCGGGCGGTGCATTCCTTGAAGTGCTCGTCGACTTGCCGGGGTGCTGGTGCCTTCCACCCCCGAACGGGTGGTAGACGGCAGCCATCGCGATCCCCCTCATCCTCGGGTAGACCCTCCCTGCCGCCCGCTTCGCGTGGTGCCTCGCTCCCGCCCTGAGGAAAGGCTTCTCAAGCCTCCCCCCTCCCGCGACCTCTCCGATCATCGCCCTGCACCTCTGGTCTATCATGATGTTCTTCCCCGATGGAAGCCTCAGTATCGCGCTACCCCCGGCCTTCGAGAAGAGGACCGCCGAGCCTCCCGATGACCTGACGAGCTTCCCTCCATCGCCCGGTCTGAGCTCAACGTTGCAGACCCTCGTTCCCTCCGGTATGCTGGAGAGGGGGAGGACGTTACCCGACGATACGTCGGCCGAGGCTCCGAACTGAATCTCCCTACCGACCGAGAGACCCGTGGCCGCGGGGACGTAGGTGAACTGGCCGCTTCCGTACTCTAATTGTGCTAGTGGGGCGCTTCTTCCCCTCTCGTCGAGGATGGCCCGTACTACGCCTGTCTCATGGGCTTCCGTTCCGATCTTGGGATACCTGACGGGAGCGATCTTCCCTCTCGTCCTGCTCCTGAACTGGATTCCCCCCTTCCCCGCCCTTCGCTGTTGTATTCTTTTTCCCAAATTACACCAACCCGAGTTTAGTGGCGAGCTCCGCTGCTGAGTTCTCGGGGGCGAGTCTTACAAAAGCCTTCTTCCCCCTGATTGTCCTCGCGGTATTGACCGAGTGTACCTTGACATCGTAGAGAGCCTCGACCGCGGCTGCCACCTGAGGCTTCGAAGCCCTGTCGGCGACTATGAAGCAGAGCTTGTTCTCCCTCTCGATCTGGTCGAAGGTCCTCTCGGTGACGTAGGGCCTCTCCACAATCTTCTGGGCGTCCTCAAGTCGCAACTTACGACTCTTTCTCCCTGTTGTTGTTGTCGTTGTTCTGGAGAGGCGGTAGGGCCGTCAGTGATGACTCGGTCCACATGGTGAGCCTGCCCGGCACTCCTCCCGGGGCAAGCTGAAGCACGTTCAGGCTATCGACTCTTGTAACCTCGACTCCAGGGATCGATTGGGCGGTCCGTCCCACACCCCTGTCGTTCGTCACTATTACCAAGGGACCGACCCTCTCCCTGTAAGACCTGCCCCTCAGTCTCGACTGCCCGCTGTTTCGCTTCACGCCATCGTAGAGCCTCTGCAGCTCTTCCTTCAACCCTACCTTCTCGAGGAGGCTGACGAGTTCTGAGGTCTTGCTGACGCTCTCAAGGTCGTCGGAGACGACTATGGGCAGCTCCAACCTCTTGATCCTGTGTCCCCTCGACACGACCGCATCTTCATGGGCGGTGTATGCCACCGCGGAGGCGAGCGCCAGCCTCCTCTCCTTCTTGTTGATCTTCAGGTAGACCACCTTCTCTGCTTTTGGTGGATGGGGCAGCCTCCCTTTGACGACACTGGCTATCCCCGCCGCCTGCCCTGACCTCGAGTAGCGGTCCCCCTTGACCCTCGGGACTCTCGCTATGCCCCTCCCCGTGGGGGGATTATTCGTCTCGGCGCTCGTCTTCATTCCAGCCATGGGGTCCCTCCCCTTGGGCTGAATATGATGCGAGTTGACAAGCCAGTAGGCCCTCCTTATCAGGTCGGGCCTTCGTGGAGTCTCGAAGGCTGGCGGTAGCTCCACCTTTCTTGAGCTCTTCCCGTCAAGTTCTACGACGCTCGCGTTCATCTCTGGGCCCCTCCCAGAGGGCTCAGCTCCAGTACCTGGGGCTGGGCTATCTTCCTCTTCACCTTCGTCCTGGCGGGATGTCTCAGAAGAACGAATCTCTTCGGTGTCCCCGGAAGCGAACCCTTTACCACGGCATAGTCTCCCTCGACGTTCCCGAAGTGGAGGAACCCACCAGGAGGGGTTATCGGTTTCTCCTTCGCATTACCAATCAGGAGTATCCTCTTCCCAGTCTCCGTCCTCTGCTGGAAGCCTTTCTGACCCGCCCTTGCAGCGGTGTACATCACTGCGGCCGGGTGCCACGGCCCGAGGACGCCTATCGCCCTAACGCTCTTCCTCGACTTGTGCTGCTTTCTCTTGACGCCGAACCTCGTCACGGGACCCTCGAACCCCTTCCCCTTGGTGATCGAGAGCGCGTCCACGTACATCCCTGGCTTGAAGACTTCCGAGAACTTCACCTTCTTGCCGAGAAGCTTCGTCGCGAATTCAAACTGCGAGCTTATTTCGCCCCCTCCCACCCCCATCTCGAGGGCGATGGGTTCCTTCTGCGTTAGTCCCGCCTCCCTCGGAACGACGGACACGATTCCCGCGACTCTGCTCACCCTGGCGAGCCTTTCTCTCCACCCGCCGATGGTCTTCTCTTGCTCCGACTCATTTCCGCTGTTGCTATGCCACTCCGCAATAGGCCGCTCGCCGCCGTTTTCACGCGCGTAAAGGCGAACCCCGACCACCTCAGCCTCGGGGATGGCGAGAACTGTCGCAGGGTTGAAGAGCGGCTTCCCGAAGTTCGGCGTCTTCTCCCTATCGTCGGTCGTTATCGCGTGAATCGTTCCGGCCTTGAAGGAGGGGAACCCGAGCAGGACTGGTGCTCCGCTGCTTACTCTGGGCCACGTCCTGACGCGAGGTACGAACCTCTTCGCGCGCCCCCTCGGCCTGTAGGCGAGACTACCCCTTCTCGGTGCTGAGTGCTTACGGTGGCCCATCTCTCCCCGCCTTTCCCGAAGGCCGCTTCCCCGTTGACCTTTAAGTCTTCTTTCGAAAACCTAGACCGTCAGGATACTCACGAGGTAGAGACCAGCGCCGATCGCTTCTTCGGTTCGGACGGTCTCGACGTGCTGTTCACCGAAGAGGTTGATGACGAACTGAATCCTTGTGGAGAGGTCTTTCCCTACGATTTCGAAGAGACCACGAGAGGGGGAGCCAAAGATCAGAACGACGGAGTTCGCCTTTTCGAAGGCAACTCTGAGGCCTCCGAGAACCGACCTGATGCTATTCCCGTAGCGGGAGGTAGCTATCTTGAGCTCGAATCTCTCGTCTGCCACCAGCTCGTCCAAGGTCCTCAGCTCCACGGAGTACCCCCAGTATTCGTGAGCCGCCTCCCTCGCCACCAACTCGCCGGTCAGGGGAGTCGTCTCCTTTATTCTGACGGTAACCCGCTTGTTCGCTCCGAGGTGCTGTCCCAGATATGGATGCTTCTCCAGCCCGATGTTTACCCTCCCGTCGGAGAGGGTGACACCCTCCCTGATCTCTCCAACCTTTAGCTTCTCCACCTGAACTCTCTGCTTGTGAGACGGAATCCGAAGAGGAGGTAAGAGGCCCGCGTACTTCAGAGCCTCGTCGAACCCAAACAGGCTCCTCCTCAAGTACTGGGGAGTTTCGAGGTACTCCAAGACTCGCGTGATCAGCCTGGATTCTCCCCTCCCTTTCGGGTCGCGGAATACAATGATCGTATCGACGCCGTAGATCGCGCAGGAGCGGGCGATTGTTCCCAGTTTTACCGTCTTCTCTCTCAGCGAGTCATGCTCCTCGAGGACGGTGTCTGGAAGAGCGACTCCAAGCCTTCTACCTGAGAATGTCAAGGTTGTGGGCGCATCCTTTGCCGACCCGAGACTCCTCTAAATCTGTCTCGTTTGGTGGAATTGGGCCCCTCCGAGGCCTCTGATGTCCTTGCGCGGAGATCGTGGGGAGTTCCGCCGCGGCGAGGCCCAGCACGCTGAGCCGTCAAGACAACGGATTTCGGCTTCCCGGATGGCACGAGCAGAAGCTCTCTTTCTGCCGGCTATGGGTTTCTGAATTCCTCCCGTCATTCTCACTCTAACGGGGCCATCCGCCGAAGCGGTTCAACCCATCGGTCGCCGCCTCCGGCCCGAACAACTTACGGTGTGTAGACCGCGGTCAGACTGAATGTGATACTGATACTCCCAAGAGTGACTGTGTGGAAAATGTTCGTGGTGCCGTCGCTCCAGTGACTGAATGTCTCCCCTCCGTAATCGGCCACAGCAACCTGGTACGTCTGTCCGTTGCTGACTACGAAGGAGCAGGGAGAGTAACACCACTGCAACATCACCCCGTTCTGCCAGAGCGTCGTGTAGTAGCCGTTTATAGGTGCCCCCGCAGAGTTGACCGTGCTCACGGATATCTGTGAGGAACCTGCTAGGGTTGTGGTAGTAGTGCTTGTAGTTGAAGTGGTAGTTGCGGTTGTCGTCGTTGTAGTGGTTGTCACAGTATTGCCACAGTTCAGGACCGCAGTCAAGGAGGTGTCGCTGGTTATGGATATGTCTCTCAGATTATTCGGGCTGTTTGTGTCGAGCCAGTGATCGAAGGAGCAGGAGGCATAGCCGTCGGCCTCGAGAGTGTACGTCTGCCCGCTATTGAGAGTGTATGTGGCTGGGGTGTACCCGTCAGCTTGCACCTGGTCGTTCTGGGAGAGTTCCGTCCAATATCCCGTGAGTGACACTCCAGTGGTGTCCTGAGTATTGATCGTAAGGTTGGGTGTACCACTGCCACTAGTTGTAGTCGATGTAGCGGTCGTAGACGTTGCGCTCGTCGTTGCGGAGGATGAACTGATACTGCTGGTCGTACTCGCAGTAGTACTCGTGGTTAAGACGGTGGTAGTCGCTGTCGTCGTTGTGGTCGTCGCACTACTGGTTGTGCTCGTCGAACCCCCCCAGGCGACTGAGAAGCTGGTTCCGTCTGTCGAAAGGGGAGATGGCTGCGCTTCGGTTGTGCCCGAGCTCGACACCATCGTTATCTCCTGCACGGAAGGACCGAAGGAACTGATTGGGCCGGTGACCCCGCTCACCGTCGCGTAGTTCGTCGGTGAGATGGCCGTGTTGTCTTGGCCGAAGTAGGCTGTCCCGAAATTCGCCAGCGGCAGGACCCCTCCTGCAGAAGATGGTGCCTCTGCTATCCATTCAGCGGAACTCCTCAGCGCCCCGGCCCCTCCGGAGGTGGTGAAGGATTGAGCAGTTGTGGTATCGGTTATCGTGACCGTAACGAGGCCAGACGAGTAGACCGCCTCAGCCGAAATACGGTCACCCGGTCTTACCGTGATGCCGGTTATCAAGAATGCTGGTTCGGGATAGAACTCATACCAGGCGTAGTAGGTGGGGATTCCACTCTGACAGTCCGAATCAGTACCCGTCTGTTCCACCGTATTGGAGCCAAAGCCGTCAATTCCGACCCAGAAGGAAGAGTATGAGGCGGCAGACGAGCAGGTTACGCTTGGGACAATCCACGAACCCTTCGCATCGGTGACGGAGCCTGCCGGGCCGGTGACTGCGTAACCGCTCCAGTTGGTACTCGTTGCCGTACCATCTGTCAACGTTCGGATTCTGGGAACCGAGCGATGGGTGACGCCGGCCTGAGGTAAAAGAGACTGGGCTAGGCCCAGGCTGGATAGACTCAAAATTGCCGCCACCGCGAGGGAACCTGCTATCGAGGCTCGCAAACTCAGTGAAACCATCTCATCTTAAAACATAAGGTTTCTGGGACTATCTCCGATAACTTTCTATGAGAATAGAACTCCACCTCATAGGAGCGGCGTACATTTCTTCCTCCTTCTTCTACGTCCCTCATCAGTGACTAAAGGACTTACCCAAGCCAAAGTGGACCGGGGGGGATTTGAACCCCCGACCTGTCCCAATCTGGAATTCTTTGCCAAGGGATTGGACGACATCCTCTATCCTACCAGACTAGACGACCGGCCCGCTCTTTCTCGGCTCGGGCCTTTTGCGCCTTTAAGCCTTATTTGGCGAGCGCCACAAGCTTCGTGGAGTGTCCCTTTCATTCGCTGAATTCAGCAAGCTCGAAATGAGGGTTGGCAAGATTATCGATATTGACGACATTCCTCAGGCGAGAAACCCGATGTACAAGCTGAAGATTGACTTCGGCCCGCTGGGGGTGAAGCAGTGTGTCGGTGGGGTCAAGTCACACTATACAAGGACTCAACTCCTAGGAAGGCAGGTCGTTGTCGTGGTGAATCTCCAACCCAAGTCGGTGGCGGGAGTGACTTCGGAGTGCATGATGCTCGCCGCCTTCGACGAGAAAGACATCGCCCTCCTGAAGCCAGACAGGGAGATGCCGCTCGGAACGAGGGTCGCCTAGCCAAGATTTTTATTCGCCTCGCAGGCGCTGAATGCTCGCGCGGTCGTCGTCTAGATCTCACAGAGAGGAAAGCCTGGTCCAGGACATCAAACCCTTGTGTGCAGGCCTGCCACGCTGGTAATTCGAGCAGTCGGAACAGACACCCGGGTTCAAATCCCGGCGACCGCACTTATACCCAGCTTGCTGAGCCCAAATCTGTTAGACAGCCAAACAGATACCACTCCCGTATCCGATGCCGCCGAGAAGCAAAGACCATGGTGAGGATAACCCCAGGCTCACGAGAAAGGTGGACCCAAAGGATGTGATAATGAGAATCGATGAAAGCCCGACATAATTTCTGACCCGAGCGATCATTCTGAATTTCTCGTTTTGGGTGAAGGGGGCAAGGTACATCGCAACCAGAGTCACGTAGGACATGAAGAGCATGATAAGCGTGGAGAAGAGCATCAGCGCAACCGACACGGCCAACACCATTCGGTCGTTCCCATCAGCCCCGTCGCTGCACTCTGTCTGATTATGGATACGTTTAGGGAAAGGGAGATCATCGTAGCACCGAGGAGGAAGCTGGTTATGATCGTCAATCTGAAGTTGGCAGCGTCGGCATCCAACCTCGGCGGTTCCGAGGGATTCGGGCGAACGGAGCCCACTCGTGCCATAGGCCTTATCAGACGAAATAGCATCCAGTCGTTAGGGCATTCCTCATACCATTCTTCAATCTCAGGTATCTTCGCACACCGCTTCCAGAATTCAGATGAGAATCAGGTAAATAGAGAGCGACCACTCGATGTGGTTCGAGACCGCACGTTGGCGGAAGACGACTCTGCCGCTCCTCTTCTGCGTACGAAGATTCGAATAGAATCGCTCTCGGACCTTGTTTTTGGGCTTGCCCTCTCGATAGGCTCTGTGTTCCTGATTGGGAGAGTACCCCAGACCGGTCAGGACCTAGCAGC
>VBPK01000096.1:1235-9304 GCA_005877225.1 Nitrososphaerota archaeon | reverse complement strand
GCGATCACCGTCGCCCCGGAGAGGGGGGTTTCTCGGGGTCGCTACAGGCAGAGGAGTGAGAAGCTGAAGAGAGGAAGGGGTTCGGGTTCGCTCAAGGGGAGCAAGACCGCGAGGGTTCCGAGGAAGGAGAGGTGGGTCAGCAAAGTCCGCTCGCTGCGAAGGAGGCTGAAGGTGGCCCGCGCGAGGGGGGAGATTTCGAAGGCCTCGTACTGGAGCCTCTACAAGCAGGTGAAGGGAGGACAAGTCAGGGGGGTCAAGCACCTCCTCGAGCTGATGAAGGAGGCGAAGCGGTAGACGAATCATCGCCACGTGCAGATTCAGCGAAGGAGGAGGATGGGACTCACAGACTACAGGGCTAGAAAGAGAGCCGTGGCATCTCACCGAATCCTTCTCGTGGTCCGTTTCTCGGGGAAGAATGTCTCTGCGCAGTTCGTCAGGCCTCACGTGAAGGGAGATGGAGTCTTGTCATCTGTTCATTCGCACTCCCTTCGGAAGCTGAAGTGGAAAGGCTCTCTGAAGTCTGTTCCGGCGTGTTATCTCCTCGGTCTCCTCGCCGGGAAGAAGGCGGTGGAGAAGGGAGTGAAAGATGCGGTCCTCTACAACGGACTCAACCCATTCATCAAGGGTTCGAGGGTCGCGGCATTCGTGAAGGGTGCGAGGGACGGTGGCGTGCAGATTCCGGTCTCCGAGGACGTCCTCCCGCCAGAGGAGCGGCTGAGGGGAGATACCATAGCGAAGTACGCCTCATCGATGTTGAATGAGGACAAGGAGGCGTATCAGAGGCGTTTCTCCTCCCTTCTCAGCGGAGGCTTCAAGCCCGAAGAGTATCCCGCCCAGTTTGATAAGGCGAAACAGGCCATACAGGGAGGGTCAAAGCGATGAGCGGGTTCGGAAGGCGGCAGGAGGAGAGGGAAGAGGTCTGGGTGCCGAAGACGAAGCTCGGAAAGATGGTCGCGGAGGGGAAGGTCACATCGCTCGGAGAGATCTTCCGGACGGGACAGAGGGTCCGAGAGGCCGAGATCATCAAGAAGCTGCTCCCCGACCTAAGGAACGAAGTGGTTGGTGTCGGAGTCGTGCAGAAGCAGACCGACGCGGGGGAGCTGACGAGGTTCGGAGCTGTCGTCGCGGTGGGGAACGGGGGAGGGTGGTTCGGGGTCGGCAAGGGGAAGGCCCCCCAGATGAGAGAGGCGATAGACAAGGCAACCCATAACGCCCTTCTCAACATCATCCCGATCAAGATAGGTTGTGGGAGCTGGGAGTGCAGGTGTGGCACCCGCCACTCGGTGCCTTACAGGATCAGGGGGAAGGCAGGCTCCGTCGCAGTCGAAATCATCCCCGGGCCGAGGTCCCTCGGGCTGGTCGCTGGACCGGCGCTCAAGAACTTGCTCGCGCTCGCCGGCATCAAGGACGCTTGGATCAGGACATTCGGCTCGACGAGCACTATGTCATCATTAGCGAACGCCGTCTACGACGCCTTCAGGAAGTCTCACGCCCTGAGCCTCTAGGTGGAATAATGGGACTCCTCCTCGTCGTCAACCTTCACGGTCAGATAAACGTCCGCCGAGAGGTAAGGTCCGCGCTGAGAGAGCTGCGGGTCGAAAGAAGGTTCTCCGCGACTGTCGTCAGGGATGACCCTTCGTCACTCGGCCTGCTCGACCTCTCCAGGGACTTCGTGGCCTGGGCGCCGCTGGATAAGGAGATGCGTCTTTCAGCCGTGAAGGGGCTCAGGCCCTTCTTCAACCTGAGTCCCCCGAGGGGTGGATTCAAGGTCTCGACGAGGAGGAAGTTCGGAGAGGGCGGCGTTCTCGGGATGAATCCGAAGCTCCCCGAGCTCGTCAGGAGAATGATATAGAAGATGCCCACCCGGAGCAGGAAGGTCAGGCGAATGCGAGGTTCGAGGACCCACGGCTACGGGCAAGTGGGGCAGCACAGGCATTCGGGGAAACAGGGCGGCCACGGACAGGCAGGGCTCCACAAGCACAAGTGGTCTTGGACAGTGAAGTTCGAGCCCGACCACTTCGGGCGCGACCCGTTCAGGCCTCCTCGCCAGACGAGACCATCGAGGTGGATAAATGTCGGCGACCTGGACGCGCTCGCGTCCGGGAGGGCGGGGAAAACGGGCGAGATCGACCTCGCAGCGATGGGGGTCAAGAAGCTCCTCGGCTCTGGAAACATCGTGAGCGGTCCCTACCGGGTCAGGGTCGGTTCGTTCACGAAGAGGGCTCAGGCTAAAATAGAAGCGGCCGGGGGAAAGATACTCTAGTCCAGAGGCTGACTCATTGGCTTCCCTTAGAGACTTTGTGAAGACCGCCGCCACCGTCCTCCCCGAGATACCCAAGCCCGAAAGAAAGCCGTCGCTAAATGAGCGGTTCATCTGGACGGGGTTGGCGCTGATCGTCTACCTCGTCATGTCGATCACGCCCCTCTATCAGTTCGGGGCGGGGAAGCAGGACCCGTTTCAGTTCCTGAGAATAATCTTCGCCTCGACTCAGGGAACCCTGATGGAGCTCGGCATAGGACCGATCGTCACATCGGGGCTGATCCTGCAGCTTCTGCAGGGTAGCGAGATTATCAAGCTGGACATGGGAAACCCCGAGGACAGGTCTCTCTTCGGCTCTGCAACAAAACTCCTCACCTTCTTCGTCATCGCGGCCGAGTCTGGAGCCTACATCGTAGGGGGAGCACTGGGGTCTCTCGCCCCGACTCAAGGGGTCGTAATCTTCGTGCAGCTCTTTCTGGCAAGCGTGGTTGTCCTCCTCCTCGACGAGCTGATACAGAAGGGCTGGGGGATCGGAAGCGGCGTCAGCCTCTTCATTCTCGCGGGGGTCGCGCAGACGGTCATGTGGTACACTCTCTCGCCTTTCCCTGTAAACACGGGCACGAGCCAGAGTCCCGGCCCTGCCGAGATCTTCGGTTTCATCCCCGCCCTGATCAGCTCCGCCTTTGCGGGTAATCTCGGTGACATAGTGGTGAGGGGATTCAAGTTCCCCAGTCTCCTGACCTTCGTACTGACCCTGGTCATGATTCTCGTCCTGATATACATCGAGGGGATCAGGGTGGAACTCCCCATCACATCAATAAAGTACCGGGGGTTCCAGGGTGTCTACCCAATCAAACTCCTCTACGTTTCAAACATTCCCGTCATCCTTGTGTCCGCCCTGGGGGCGAACATCGCCTTCTTCTCCAAGCTTCTCTACGGTAACCTCGGGGCCTTTGCGAACTTTCCCTACCTCAAGTACCTCGCGCAGTACGACTCCCAGGGGAACGCCGTCAGCGGGCTCGTTTACTACATCTCCCCTCCCCGGGGGCTCGACCACACGCTCGGCGACCCCATCCATTCCGTGGTCTACGTCCTCTACCTCGTGACACTCGCGGTCCTCTTCGCGAGGATCTGGGTCGAGATAGGCGGTTTGAACCCCAAGGCCGTAGCCAAGAACCTGATGGGCGCCGACGTCCAGGTGCCTGGATTCAGGCGCTCCGGCCTTTCGATCGAACAGGTTCTCAACAGATACATCCCCCCGATTACCATCATCGGAGGGATCATCATAGGGCTAATCCCCTCGGTCTCACACCTCTTCGGTGTCTTCGGCTCGGGAATAGGAATCTTGCTGATGGTCGATATCGTGCTCCAGTATTACCAGATGCTCGTGAAGGAACAGATAGAAGAGGTCTCGCCGAGGCTCGCGGGCATTCTAGGGCAGGCGTGATTCGGATAAGGCTCAGGGTGGTCGTCGTCGGTGTCCCCGGCGTGGGGAAGTCCACCGTCGTCGAAGCGGCAGTCTCCGCCTGGAAGGGCTCCAGGCTAGTCACCTTCGGAACAGTGATGCTCGAGGAGGGGCTGAGGCTGAAGTGGATAAGGCACAGGGACCAGCTGAGGAAGATGCGCGTCGAGGAGCAAACAAAGCTTCAGAGAATCGCGGCCCGGAAGATATCGGCGATGAAGAGGAGTGTCCTCTTCGTCGACACCCATCTCTTCATCAGGACGCCCGAGGGTTTCTGGCCGGGGCTCCCGTTCCACGTCGTTACCGCTTTGAAACCGACCCACCTCGTCCTCATCGAAGCCGATAGCGAGGTCGTCCTCTCCCGCCGCACGCGCGACCCCAAGAGGTATAGGGACAGGGTGAATAAGGAGGAACTCGAGTCGGAGCTGCTCCTCGCCCGCAGCTTCCTCACGACCGCCTCGTCAATCAGCGGCGCCCCGATGATGATTCTTAGGAATGAGGAGGGGAGGGTCGAGGAAACCGTCCAAAGGTTGATAGACGTCCTGAGGGAGGCGAGGCCATGACCTTCCCGATACCTCTCTCAACCCTCCTCGTTACGCTGACGGCCGTCGGGGTTGGTCTCGTCTCGAACTTGCTTACCCGCCGCTTCGTCGACCTCAACGCCGAGAGGAGGATAAAGGCGGAGGTCAACGCCTTCAACGCGGAGCTGAAGGCGGCTGTCAGGGCCAAGGACAAGGAGAAGGAGCAGAGGCTGAAAAAAAAAGAACAGCAGATGGCTCAGATGAAGCTCAAGATGTCATCCGCTAGGACGAAGATAAGCATTGGGACGATTCTGCCATTTCTCGCTGTTTACTACGGCCTCGCTGCACTCATGGGAGGGCTCAGCGTGACCGTCGCTTATTCCCCCATTCCTCTCTGCATTCCCTCTACGATAATCTGCCTGGTGGGGGAGAATGGTGCGGTATCGCTCTTTTGGTGGTACTTTTTGTCCTCGCTCACCTTCACTGGAATGCTCACGAGGCTCTTGGGAACAGCTACCTGACTATGAATGCGATCATCGTCTCCGGGATGCCCGCGGTGGGCAAGACGACCGTCTCAAAGTTGCTGGGTGACGCGCTAGGGCTGAAGGTTGCGGGGGGTGGGGATGTCCTGAAGGAGATGGCCGCCGAGGAAGGGTACACCCCGGGTGGGGAGGACTGGTGGGATACGGAGGAGGGGATAGAGTTCCTCAAGAAGAGAAAGAGGTCGGCCGACTTCGACCGAGAGGTCGACGAGCGACTCCTCAAGAAGGCGAAGGCAGGCGACGTCGTGATTACGAGCTACACCCTCCCCTGGCTTTCCGACTACGGAATCAAGATATGGCTCTCCGGCTCAGTCGAGAGCAGGGCGAGCAGGATGGCGAAGCGAGACCGCACCGACGAGCAGAAGTGCAGGGAGATAATCGCGATTCGCGACAGGGAGAACTACGAGATATACAAGAAACACTACAGGATTGAGTTCGGGAGGGACTTCAAACCCTTCCACCTTATCATCGACACCGACGATATAGACGAGAGGAGGGTCGCCGCGATCGCCCTCGATTACGTGAAGAACCATGGAAAGGGAAGTAGTTGAAACCCGCGAGCCTCGTGGTAGTTGACGAGGAGCCGACAGACCCCGGGTTCGGCTCCCAACCCGACTCTCGAAGCCTATCCGAGCTTCTGGAGTATGGAATAATCCCACTCGACAAGCCACGCGGTCCGACGAGCCACGAGGTCGTCGCATGGGTGAGAAGGCTTCTGGGTGTCTCGAAGGCGGGGCACAGCGGCACACTCGACCCCGCCGTCTCCGGTCTTCTCCCCATCGGGCTTGGGCAGGCGACTAAGGCGCTGACCCTTCTCCTGATGTTCCCCAAGGAGTACTGGGCGGTCATGCGCATTCACTCCTCGGTTCCCAGGGAGGCGGTCGACACCTGCATCAAGGAGTTTACCGGAGAGATCTACCAGCGCCCGCCTCAGAGGTCCTCCGTCCGGAGAGACATCCGAACCCGGACCATCTACGAGCTTGAGGTCGTCGAGCAGGAAGGAAATCTCTTCCTGGTCAGATGCCTCTGCCAGGCAGGAACCTACGTGAGGAAGCTCGTGTACGACATCGGGGAGGTCCTCGGAGTCGGGGCGACGATGGTCGAGCTGAGAAGGACGAAGGTCGGCCCGATCGATGAAAGAGAGGGGCTCGTCAATCTTCACGAGCTGAGCTACGCCAAATCTAGGCTCGAGGGAGGGGGGGAGGCCGCCATGAGGACTGCGGTCAGGCCGGTTGAAAGGTACCTCCGCGACGTAAGAAGGGTGGTCATAAGAGACTCCGCGGTGGACGCCATCTGCCACGGCGCGAGGCTTGCGATACCCGGGATTCTCTCACTCTCGGAGGGCATCGTGAAGGGTGATACGACCGTCATCCTCACGGGGAAGGGGGAGCTAGTCGCGATCGGAGAGGCTCTCCTGACGACCGAGGAGATCACGGGAGCCCAGAAGGGACTCGCGTTTTCGGTCAGGAGGGTGGTCATGAAGCTGGGTACGTACCCGAGGCTGTGGAAGACGGAGCAGCTGCAGAAGCCCTCATAGTCTCAGACCTCGCTTATCTTGGTGCGAGCCGCCCATAACGCGGGGAAGAATCTCCTTCTGAGGGTCGTCTTGAGGTACGCGACCCCGGACGACTGGAAGGAGTAGGAGTTCATAGTCTCCTTCACGACCTCAGCACCCGTCCCGTGTTTCCTCCCTATGATCCGCTCGACCATCCCCATGTGGTGGTTCCTCCACAGCCAGAAGTATTTGTCGTACTCCAGGAGCGCTTCGGCGAGGTCTACTACAGCGGAATACCCGCTCTCCGAGTAGACAGCGACGACCGCGTTGACCTCCTTCTCGAAGATTATTCTCTCCCTCTCCTTCGGTTCCTTGTCCGCGGACGCCTCGACCGCGAACCCGTTGCTCTTCAGAACCTGCCTGAAGCCGTCCCAGAGGGCGGGCGACTCCCACTTCCTGAAGAGCTTCTGGTAGTCGGGCTTATCTTGTTTGTGAAGGTCCAGGTACTTCTCTTCCTTCTGCCCGGAGACGAACTCGAGTTCGCGGAACTGCAACGACTGGAAGCCGCTGGCCGGGCTCAGGACACTTCGAAACTTCAGAAAGTCGGTCGGCCTGATCGTCTCGAGGACCTCGAGCTGCTGTATGAGCACCTTCTGGATCGTGACCACTCGCCGAATCAACCTCGCAGCCTCGTACAGGTCCCCCGAGGACATCAGCGAGATGGCTGTCTCGAGCTCATCCACCATGAGCTTGAACCACAGCTCGTACACCTGATGAGCGATGACGAAGAGGAGCTCGTCGTGCTGGGCGGGCTTCGACAGAGGTTTCTGCAGACTGAGAAGCTCGTCGAGCTTGAGATAACCCTTGTAGGAGAGGGGCTTTTTCTGTGCCGATTTCACCGATACAGCCATGGGTAGAGGGCCTTCACTTCAGCGATCGATTTCTTGATCGCGGCTGGGTCAGCATCGTTTGCCTTCATCTTGCCCGCGTAATACTCGCGGTAGGCTTCTATATCGAGCAGGCCGTGTCCGCAGAGGTTAAAGAGGATTACCTTATCCTCCCCGCTCACTTTGCACCTCTTCGCTTCGTCGATCACCGCACGGATGGCGTGTGCCGTCTCGGGGGCCGGGAGAACTCCTTCTGTCCTAGCGAAGAAGGACGCTGCCTCGAAGGCTTCGATCTGGTTGTAGGCGACCGCTTCGATGACCCCCAAGCCGCGAAGAAGACTCAGGGTGGGGGCCGTCCCGTGAACCCTGAGGCCTCCCGTGTGCACGACGGGGGGGACGAAGGTGTGCCCAATCGTGTACATCTTGAAGAGAGGGCTAGTCCTCATTATGTCCGCGTGGTCGTAGATGTATTCGCCCTTCGTCAGCTTCGGGGCGGCGGACGACTCAGCTCCCAGGAATTGAACCCTCTTCGGGCTCTTCCTCGTGACGCCGTCGTGGTAGAAGGGCCAGAATATTCCCGAGAAGTTGCTTCCACCTCCCACGCATCCGACAACCATGTCTGGATATTCATCGAGTCGCTGCAACTGTCCCCTCGCCTCCTCTCCCACGACCGTCTGACTGGCCAGGACAAAATTCATGATGCTCCCCACGGCGTTCCTCGCGTCGGGGTCGCTGCGGGCGTCCTCGAGAGCCTCGCTCTTCGCGATGCTCATCGTCCCGGGTCCATTTGGGTCTTTCCTGAGTATCTCTCGCCCCACCTTGGTCCGTCTGCTAGGGCTGGAAAAGATCTCGGCCCCCCAGCCTTCAGCCAGGTCCTTTCGATAGGGTTTACCCTCGTAGGA
>VBPK01000096.1:0-1078 GCA_005877225.1 Nitrososphaerota archaeon | reverse complement strand
AACCGCTCCCCCGAATACTCGTGCCGAGCGAGCTCGCTGATGAATGTCCGGTGGAGTAACTTCTTGTCAGCGGTTTCCCTGGTCTCCGGGTCCAGGACTGGGGGAAGTTTCGCGGGGAGGTCGGGTACTATGTTGTACCACTGACGTGGTATCTCAATCGGCTCTTCGAGCCTTGTGACCATCCAAGAACTCCCCTCTACGAGGTCAGCCTTTCCAGTGGGCGATTGTTTACCAGCTGTTCGTACGTGATTGGTCTCTCCAGGAGACTGTGACTCGTCATCCACCCCTGAATCGTCGAGAAGGTCTCCTTCGAGTAGGGCTTCATCTCCCCCCACTGCACCACTTGGATAGAATCTTCAATTCTGCGGGTTGCCTCGGTGGCTTTTCTCTTCAGCGGCCTCGGATAGCCTCCGAACGTCTCTAGCAGGATCTTCAGGTAGAGAGGCTTGTACTTCAGTGGCTTCTCCTTGATCGCCCCGATGGCCCTCCCGACGGCGCGGAGAAAGACCGAGATTTCCTTCTCGGAGAGGTTGCTCCTCGCGATGTACGCCAAGACATCGACCATATCCGTCTGAAAGACGTTTCTGTAGCCGAGTTCCTCGGCAACCTCTGTGTAGGGAGAGATGAGGGAGGCGGCGGTGCAGCGTCCCTCCATCAGGGCGAGCAGCCTGTTGTGAGGCGCACCGCCGTGTACGAGCCTGATTCTTTCGTAGGGGACGTGCTCCTCGAGCTGTCGCAGGTTACAGTAGTGCGAGCCGGTTCTCAGGTTGACCAGAATCTCCTTGTCTGCCAGGTCGGTGACCTGCCTGATCTTCGAGTCCGGTGGAACGAAGATCGAGAACGCGTAGTTCATGGAGCTCGTCGCGCCGACGATCCTGTTCTTCCCCCCGTCCGAGAGTCGGTCGAGCGCAGCCCACGCGCAGCAGTTGTAGGCGTCGACCTTCCCCTCATCGACGAGCCCTCCATACCATTTGACCTTGTTCCCCGGCTCGACGTCCTTGGGATCGAGAGCGTAGAACGTGACATCGATTCCTTCATCGGCGAAAAATCCTTCCTCCTTGGCGACTATCTCGGGGAA
>VBPK01000095.1 GCA_005877225.1 Nitrososphaerota archaeon | reverse complement strand
TTCGTGGATGCGCCATTTAGCTTTACAGGTTGCCTGCCGGACTCTCCGCGCATCCCCGAATTGCGGGAGGCCCACCCTAGCTTTTTCACCTTGGGTACGACTTGAAAATAAGTGAAAAAGCTAGGGTGGGCCTCCCGCAATTCGGGGATGCGCGGAGAGTCCGGCAGGCAACCTGTAAAGCTAAATGGCGCTCGCAGAGGATCGCTGCAAACGGATTGACGGAACCCCATCACTACAGTCAGGAGAAAACATGAATCGAAGCGAGGAAGGCCTTCTGGAGGGGTGGCTCCTTTACATCACGAACCACTTCACGCACCCAGTCTTGGAGGCTCAAGGAGCGTCGCCCAGACATCACCTTGCGCGAAAGTTAGCGGAGAAAGGGCAGAAGATGATCGTGTTTTGTCCACTCGGCAGGCATATTGGTAGCCCGGTCCGCGATTTCGTCTCGAACATCATTCCGAGGAGAACGGTGCAGGGCAACACTGTATACCTCTTTCCGCCAGTAATTGTCAGCCCCGCGAGCGCCACGACCGTCATAACGCTTGTCATGGCAACGCTCTTCATTCTCACCTACCTGACGCTTACAAGAATGAGAGTCGTCGCGCAGTACAGCACAACCATGCTGGTAGGGTCTGTGGGCGCGGTGATCAGAATGCTGATGGGAGTACCGTTTGTCGCGAACTACGGCGATCCCGACTTTGCCCGAGAGTTCGGGTTGGCTCGAAAGGCATTCGGATTCTGTGAGGATTTAGTCATGACCCGTCAGAACGCCCACTCTGTTGTCTACGTTGACGAAGTTGTAGGTAGCTACGTGAGGAATAACTTTCCGGTGAAAAACACTCTTTTCCTGCCTAACGGGGGCTACGAATTGGGCTTCGTTCCTCCAGGGTCTCGCTCCGAGGGCGTGCTCAAGCGAAAGAAGAGTTTGGGATTGGAAGGAAAGCTATGCGTTCTCTACGCAGGGCAGATAACATCTGTCTACCGCCTCGATTTACTCGTTTCCTCTGCCCCGGGCATAATCTCGCATCTGCCGAGCGTCAGGTTTCTGATCATAGGCGACGGGCCCTTGCTCGCTGATCTCAGGAAATCCGTGAGAGAAGCGCGACTCGAGGATTACTTCATTTTCACGGGTTCCATACCTTACGACGATCTTAGCCCTTACATCGTCTTGTCCGATCTTTGCGTCCAGTTGCTGAATGATTGGTGCATGGGAACAAAGGTCGTCATGTACATGGTTCATAGGAAGCCCGTGCTGGCAAGCGGTAATTGGTACGAACGTTATCGATTATTCCTCAGGAACAACGAGAACGCCTTTCTGATCCCCTCGAATCCGGAAGTCTTGGCAGATAAGATTGTGGAGATATTGGAAAAACCGGAGTTGCTGGAAAGAGTCGGCGAATCAGCGTGGCGAACTGTAATGCCCTACACGTGGGACAGACACGTGGAAGAGACTCTGCGTCTGCTTAGAGAAGCTGCATGCAGCCGCTGAGTGAAGACAAGTGCTGCGGGTAGTTTCTTGTGTTAAACCTTCTGAACGATGCACCACGTCATCATATAGTTCATTGCGTCCGTGTAGTCGTATATACCCAAGTGCTCGGCTTCATTTTTCGTGATTGGGTTAGTTCCCTCGGGTCCCCTATCAGAATGATTGTAGGCTACTCTGAGGACTTCGGCGTTTCCCCACCCCTCAGCGGATATTATTTTGAAATCTTCGAACAGAGAGCGGAACCCTGCGGGAGAGAACCTGTAGTAGTCTCCGTAGTTTCCCGCATGATGTATCGGATAGATGAACACTGATGTGCAAATGCACAATCCATTCTGCTTAAGAACCCGTTTGATTTGCTCGACCGCCTTCCATGGATGCTGGAGATGTTCAAATATCTGGTCGAGGATGATAATATCGAAAGCTTCCTGAGGATAGAATAGATTCTCAACATCAATCCGTGGATAATCTGGGGCGACGCTAACCGTTGCGCCGAACGATTTTAGCATTCTTACAATTGTGCCTTCACTGCCCCCTATTTCAACGGCCACCTTTCCCTTGAAGAAATCGCCGCCGAGGTTATTTGATAGGGTTGAGAAGATCGCAGTATACATTGGAATCCTTAGCCAATTCGTTGAATAGTCGATTCCCAAGGCAACAGGTACCCCGCCGCTGGCGAGAACCCTGCGCTTGGGGATGGGCATTAGTTGAAGTTCTATCCCTAGTTTCTCGAACGCGGCACGCATTACCTTGTTTAGCTTAAAGAGGGCGTCTTTGGAACTCAAAGTAGTCGATAATTTTTTTGGGACGTCCCATGCGCTATTAAGTTATTGGTAATTTTCTTAGCTCTCACAAATTTCGTGGTCAATTTCCGCTTTCCAAGCCGCGTCTTGGCACTTTTTCCGGCATGATTCATGCATGACCTAAGCTGATACCGTCATTGATGGTGAGAGGTGGACACCTCAAGCTCCGGAATATCAAAGATCGAATCTCACGCGCTCGCCCCGAAGTCGAAACTAGACTATTTTCGTGTTGGAATAACGAAATTGTTTCTAGCCTTCGACTGCCTTGGCATATATTTCCTCTAACCTTTTGCCTGCGAAGTCGAGTGTGAATTGTCCAGCGAGGGCTAATCCCTCTCTTCCTTTCCCCTCCAGGTAGCCAGGTTTGCGGAGTCTGTCGAGAAGCGTCCTTGCCCCGAGTTGGGGGTCGGTTTCCACAAGAAATCCCCCGAGCTGTTCCGCCTGATCGGTGCTATTTCGTTTGAATGCCGCAACGGGCCTGCCGCAGGCGAACGCCTCAACGGTGGCCGAACCCTCATTGAGCGTCTCCAGCCTGTAGGGAACGAAGAGTAGGTCTGAAGCAGAATAATAGACTGGGAGCTGTGTGTGCTCAACGTGTCCGAATATATGCACGCGATTTGTCATTCCATCGTCGCGGACGTATCCCCTGAATTCATCCAGACCGACGCCCCACCCAGCAACGTGAAGTTCTATCTCGTCGCCACCTGTTCTTACAGCTCGTTCAATGATGTCGAGCATCAAATAAGGATTCTTGGCAAGGAGCTCTGAACGCCTCGATTTGGGCGGAATGTAAGTGACGCAGAGGATATTTTTCTTCTTAGGATTGAAACCCAAGTTTTCTTGCGCCGCCCGCTTGTCGAACTCGTGGAAAACGTTGCTATCAATTACGGGAGCGTTGAAGAATTCTTGCTTCGCTCTCGACACGCCAAGATCAGAAATCAAAGACCTAATCTCCGAATAATAATCACCCAAGAGAACTGCACGTGACGCCTTGAGGCTTGGAAGAATTGAAAGCTTCCAAAATAGCCTTCTAAGGGTGTTCGTCGGGAGCATCCCACCCGTGTATTGTGTCACCATTGGGAGCCGCCAGGCCGCCAGGAAGGCGGGAATAAAGAACGACGTGTAATAGCTCGAGTAATGCAGCACGTGGAGACCGTCTTTCTTCGCTTCTCTCATCATGTTGACCGTGAATGCCGGTCCCAGAGCTTGCCTGAAAATCGTCGTGTAACCCAAGGAGAACGCCCGAATCCGCAGCAGAGATCTAGGGGCAAGGAGCCAACGATTGTAAACGGGAATCCGCTTGACGAGATGCCCGAACTTGTGATGATAGGTCTGGGTTGCGGACACAGCTAAAGACGGAACGTACTTGATGCAATTGTGTCCCCTCTTCATGAGCCCAAGACAGTACAGGTCGATGTAAGACTCCCACTCGAGAGACTTCTCCCATGGAACGAATCTCCCGTCGAGTATTTCGGCTACCACGACCCCGACGTTCAAGTCTTGACTGGGCCCCTCATCGCCAATTATTAGGCATGAAGGAGAGAAAAATGTCGCCATTCTCTTTCGTAAAATGATGTCTAAGAAAAGACTAAAGCCGATTCCCGGCATGGGTGTTCCCAATTTGGGAAGCAAGAGGAGCCTTAGGGGAAGAAACGTGATGATCACCGGGGGCGCTGGTTTCATTGGAAGTCATTTGTGTGACAGAGTGATGATGGATCGTCCCTCTAAGCTAGTAATAGTTGACAATTTCTCGCTAGGGAAGATGAGAAACATCAAATCACTGAGGAATAGGGCGGACGTGAAGATATACAGGCGGGACGCAAGAAGTCACAAAGGACTAGAGAAAGCGTTGGAAGATGAGCAGATCAGCGTGATTTTCAACATGGCAGTAATCCCTCTCCCGATGTCGCTTGACCGGCCAATGGAGACAGTCTTGACAAACGTGGCGATTACGGCGAACATTTGCGAGTTGCTAAGGAGGGGCAAATTCGATACTCTGGTCCACTGTTCCTCCTCGGAGGCATACGGGACGGCCCTGTATGTCCCGATGGATGAAGAACACCCGGAGAAGCCTCACACACCCTATGCTGCGAGCAAAATCGCCTCCGACCAAGTCGCAATTTCATATCTCAAAACATTCGGACTCGACGTCGCAATTGCGAGACCCTTCAACACATACGGGCCCCGGCAAAACGAATTGTCGTACGCGGGCGTCATCCCACTAACCATCGAAAGGATTCTGAGAGGCGAAGCGCCAGTAGTTTACGGTAACGGAAGACAAACTAGGGATTACACATACGTCGCAGACACGGTGGAGGGGATAGTTGGCGTTTTTGCTTGTAGGGAAGCGAAGGGGCGGATAGTCAATATCGCGAGCGGAAAGGAGGTGAGCATAATCGCGCTAATCGAGAAGATAGCGAAGATAATGGGTTATGAAGGGGGAATTGTCCATAAGCCACCCCGACCGGGAGACGTTCTAAGACACAAAGGAGATATCTCGTTGGCCAAGAAGCTCTTCAATTATGTACCGAGAACGAGCTTCGATGAGGGGCTAAAGAAGACAATAGACTGGTACTCGCGCGAATTTAAATCATCAAGGACCTCGTGAAAGTGCCATTGCCCAAAGGAAATAATGCCAGATTCGTCGCCCCCAATGCTACCTTGCTAGGAGAGCGTCTGCGGTTGGGTGAAGGTAGTTGGGTAGGCTACTACTGCCTACTAGATTCACAGCTTGCCTCTCTGGACATAGGAAAGTGGTGCGATATATCGTCTGGCACCCAGATTTACACGCATTCAACCCATCTCAGATGCACCGAGAGAGGCAAAAAGGTCGTAGGGCCGGTAAAGTTGGGAGACCATGTCTTCGTGGGCGCGAACTCGGTAATACTGCCGGAGACTACGATAGGACATCACTCAATAGTGGGAGCTCTCTCTGTTGTGCGGGGCAAGTACCCGCCATATTCTTTGATAGCTGGCGCACCAGCTGAACTGAAAGGGAAGCTAGAGGCGGGACGCGCTCGCAAGTGATTCCACGATGTAAACCTGGTCTTCTTCACTCAAGGACTCGAAGAGAGGCAACGTGAGCGAACGTCGATAGAGCAGCCTGCTCGTCCTCAGAGTGCCCACGGAAAGAGTACCCCGGAATGAAGGCTGGAGAGACAAGGAGTAGGTGCCTACTTGGGTCTCAATTCGAAATCTTTCTTTCAGGACTCGAATGATCCGATCATTGGTTGGAAGTGACTTTCCCAGGACAATCACGTAGGATTGGTAGGTGTGGTAAGCCCACTCCTCCTCCAGAGGCAGCTGGATGTCCAGCTTGGAGGAACCCAATATCTCGTTGTATAACTCGGCTTGCCTCCTCCTTGAGCTGATTATCGAGTCTGTCTTCTTGAGCTGCGCGATCCCGATCGCAGCATGCACGTCGCTCATCCGATAGTTGAGACCGTTATATCGAAACTTGATTCTACCCCGCTTGTCTGCGACCTGACCGTGATTCCTCAGGGCAACGGCCCGTTCATAGACCGCCTTGTCATCGGTGACCAAGCATCCACCCTCCGCCGTGGTGAGCAACTTGCGGGGATGGAAGCTAAAGCAGACCGCCCGCCTCGACGCACCTACGAGCTTGCCCTTGTACTTCGTCCCGATCGCTGTGGCAGCGTCCTCTATCACCTCGATTCCCTTCCTTGACGCGAGCTCGTAGAGCTCATCCGTCTCGAAAGGATGCCCGAAGGGGTGAACAGGCATGATTGCGCTTGTCTTCTTCCCCAGCGCCTTCGCGGTTTCGGACGGCCTGATTGCAAACGTGTCTTCACGGACATCGACCAGTACAGGAGTCGAGACGGCTCTGATGACCACGTTCGCGGTCGCTGGGAATGTGAAGTCCGGGACGACCATTTCGCTCCCGATCTTGAGCTGGAGCGCGTCGATGGCAAGGCTCAGGGCGGTCGTGCAAGACGAAGTGGCGACCGCATATTTCGCCCCGATATGAGTCGCAAACTCCCGTTCGAACTGCCTTACCTTGGCGCCTTGCGAAAGCCAGCCGGACCTTAGCACGGATCGGACTTCCTCCAGCTCCTCTTCGCCAACGGACGGTCGGATGAGAGGGATGAAGCCCCTGGCTCCGGGGATAGTCTTGCCGCCGGGACCACCCAACTCTTGCATGGGTTAAGC
>VBPK01000094.1 GCA_005877225.1 Nitrososphaerota archaeon | reverse complement strand
CCGAGCCACCAGGTCTAACCTTCCCGCTCGGACGTCGAGTTCCTGAATCGAGTAGGGCTGCATGACCTGAAGAGTCTGCGTCTCGAAGACCTCTTTGCCGATGGCAAGAGAAATGTTGAGCGGGAGAGGGTAGTGGCTGGCCGTGAGGTATATGGTTCCGTTGAGGATCTTCAGTTCTTCGATCTCCGAACCCGGGGCTACAACGATTCGAGCTGCAGCCATCTTTTCACGCCAGGGCACAGCGACCACGTTTATGACCGCCGGCGCCACGGAGACCGGTTCCAGCGATAGCCCTTCGACCCCCGACGACCTGTACATGGTGTAGACCGTGCGCGGCCATTCGGTCGTCGACGCGCCAAGCGGCAAGTCGAAGGAGAATGCCGAAGATACGATGTCCTTCGTGGATGTACAGCCTCGCAACCAGACCCAGCTCGCACTGTCCGGGATCAAGACGCTGGTTTCGTAGCTCGAGTAGCCAGGGGAGCCTCTGAAGAAGGCTCTAAGCGAAAATCTGCCAATTCTCATGGGCGCGTCGGCTCTAATCGATGCGTTACGAGTCGGATTCCCGGTCTGGGAGAGCAGGAGCGTCGCGGAGGTGGCGACCTTGACGTCCCTCTCGAGAAGCCCGCTCGAATTGAGGACTGTGTATGAGTAGAGGTGGTGGAGCTCAAACCAGAAGGTGGAGGAGCTGCTGAGCTGCCCCTGTACAGCGACGGTCGCGTTGACCCTGGCCCCCCGGAGCAGCAGCTGGCCGGTCCCTATCGCACTCGGAATCGGGATCTGGACCGTGTTGGGCAACTCCTCTCCGAGGACACAGGCCTGGATGTCGTAGGCACTCCCAGCGTTCATTGTATAGTTCAACAGCAAGTCTCCTCTGTTTGAGAAGCGGTGGCCGGTCAACACTGGTAGGAGACTCTGGTTCTGCTTGACGAACCGCACCGCAACAGTTCGGCTCGCGTTGGACGAAGAGAGTCGCAGGCTCCAGGTCCCGCCGATATCTGCATCTCGGAAGGTATGCAGCAGGGCGACCGCGCCGGGGTCGAGAGTGGTACCCGAGGAGAAGTTCGGCGAAGAGAGGGAGGCGCTAAGCGATGAACCTAGGTGGGACGCCGCCCACAGCTCGTCGCCTACGGTGTAGACGGGCAAACCCTGACTCGCCGGCTCCAGAGTCGATGGGCTGAGACCAACCATCACCTCCGAGATATCGAGTTGTTGCGGTGCGACCTGGGCCTGCGTCCAGCCCAGGTCGACGAAAAACATCGTTAGAAGGATGAGGAGGAGGGGGGCGGCGGCCTTACCTCGCACGGGCGAACCACCAAACGACCGTTACCGTTAGCAGTGTTGGCGCTGCGAAGAGCAGAAGGGTGTCTCTCGTGAAGGTGACGAGCCTGAGGGTCCAGGCGAGGCTCGTCAGGGTACCCAGAAGGGCGAGGAGCAGGACGGATGATGAGTTGGTGGTTGACCCGGGTTCTCGACCAGAGGCCACGTACGCGATCAAGCCCACGTAGAGCAGGGCGGACGCTACGATCGCGCCTTCGTTCGTCGCCAGAAGATTTGCCGCGATCTTCGTCCGACTACCCAGTACGCCCACCAGCTGATGGAAGAACCCGCCGAGACCCTGATTCGTTCCTACCGTGTTCGAGACCTCCCACAGAAAGATGAAAAAGCCGAACTGACTGCTCGCGAAGGGGAGGACCGAAGAAAGGCTTCCGCCTCGCAGCGAGGTTCTCCCCAGCCAGTGGATCGTGTAGATTGGAAGGACGAGCATCGCTGCCAGGGGCCACGTCGTGAAGATGTACCCGAGGAGGGTGAGGAAGAATCTCTCGCCCAACCAGAGGTAAAGCAGCGCCAGGACGGGGAGCAAGAGCATCTCGACCGCGAATATATCGAAGGTTAGGGCGAGCCCCGCCTTCCTCAATCTGGGAACACCGAGGAGGGCCGACAACTTTGCGAGCTGCAGTGCGACCATCCCGGCTTCGAAGGCTGTCTGTGGGAGGTACCCATTCGAGATGCATCCCGCCAGGAATTCGAGGTAGGCGTACACGATCGCGCCGCAGACCGCCACTACGGCTGTCCGCCTGGCAATCTCCCAATTCATCTCGCCAAAACCTCCGAGACAACTCTGACGACGCTCTCCGCCCCGGTGTAGACGGTCGTCCTCCCCGTCATTCTTCTCGGAGAACTCCCAGGGCCGCCCAGTACGAGAAGGGACGGTTTCCCTCTCGCAGCCTCGGAGACGGCTGTGCGGTCAAGTTCTTCCAGGCCTGTCACCAAAAAGTCCGCTTCCGTCGCCACATCGGGGAGATGACTCGGGTCGATGGGCGTCCACATCTCAACGACGAGATTAGCCAGCTCGTCCGGGTTCGAGGCTCTCAAGTGGGCGACCCCACCAGGGGAAGACCGAAGAACCTCCACCTCCGTCCCCCCGCGAAGAAGAATGATTCCGATTGCGGCGACGGCCTCGGTGGTCGAGTCCATCCACACTGGCCTGCCTGAACCGCGTTCTACGGCCTCGAGCAGCCCTATCTTCAACGACCTAGGAATGTTCGCTTCTCGTACCCTGATGAGCAGCCGCTCATCCGGCGTCCTGGCAGCAGCCCGCTTCCACAGTATCTCCTTCGTCTCCGCGAACGGGTGGTATTCGTCGATGGCGTAGAGTTCCTGCGCAGCGCCCCTTCTCCCTGCGGGTTTCTCCCCCATCGTGACCGCCGGTATTACGACACTCCGGGCGGGTGCGAGAAGGGCTAGCGGGAGGACATCGATCGTGAAATCTTCGAACTCCGCCTCCCCGAACTCTCCGAAGATACCGAGCGGATCGTTGAGCTCGTACTTCGCGCCGAGCCCGCGGTACCTCCCCGCGTAACGCGGAATTGCCGTGACCTCGACCGCTGTCTGGCTGACAGCCCTGAAACTGGCGTCGACACCGCCTGGCATCCTCACTGTGTCCACCCGGAGCGAGAGCCAACCCATCCACCTCCTCCTCCTCCTCCTCGCCCTCGTCACATTCAGCGTCAGGACCGCCCTCTCCAGCTTGAAGGCCCTCAGTCTCTGAGGCTGCACGGAGAGGACGGCGACGTCTCCTCGCGAGAGCCTTAGGGTAAGGAGAGAGACTGCCGCAATCACGGAGAGGGCAAAAGAGAGTGCGAGGGTGATCTTGACATCCAGCAAGGCGGACGCAACGGTCGTAAGCGCGACCGCCTTCAGATAGTCCCTTCCTCTTCTGGTGAGACCTAGCGCGGCGGTCTCACCCTGTCCATCACTTCACGGATTACGGTATCGACGTCCAGCCTCTGATCCCTGAGCGCCGAGGACTGGTCAAGCTTGATTCGGTGCGTGAGAACGTAGATGGAGAGCTTCTTGATATCATCAGGGATGACGTACTCCCTCCCCGAGAGGTACGCGACCGACCTCGCCGCGTGCACCAGGTGAATCATCGCTCTCGGGCTTGCTCCGAGGTCGATCCGCTGGTCCGTCCTCGTCTCGCTCGCTATCTTCGCGAGGTACTCGAGGATTTCGTCGGAGACCCTGACATCTTCGACCCCCTTGAACATCGCTGCCAGCTCGTCTGAAGAGACGACCTGTTTCACAACCTCGAGGTCCATCTCGGAGAGGTTCCTCCGTATTATCGCAGACTCAACGCTCGCCGAGGGGTAGTCGAGCTTGAGCTTCACCATGAACCTGTCGAGCTGCCCCTCGGGGAGGGGGTAGACCCCCTGGAATTCCAGCGGATTCTCGGTTGCGATCACCATGAAGGGGGACGGTAACTTCTCCGTGTAACCCTCGATCGTGACCTGCAACTCCTGCATCGCCTCGAGAAGCGCGCTCTGCACCTTCGGTGGGGCTCGGTTTATTTCGTCGGCGAGGAGTATGTCTGTGAAGACGGGCCCCCTCCTGAACTCGAACTCCCGGCTTTTCATGTTGAAGATGAAACCGCCCACGATGTCGAGCGGGAGCATGTCCGGGGTGAACTGAACTCTCTTGAATGCCAGGCCCAGACACTTTGAGAAGGCCTTTGCAAGCATCGTCTTGGAGACCCCCGGGACCCCCTCGATGAGGGTGTGCCCTCTCGCCAGCAGCGAGACGAGCAGGAGCTCCGTCTCCTCCTCTCTCCCGACCACAACCTTGCCTACTTCCTTCAGCACCCTCGTTCTAACGTCCGTTGACTTCACCTCTCGGGAGGATGGCCGCGAGCCTGAGCACCTCATCCTGGACCTTCTCCGGAAGGGTCGCCCCGCCGTACCTGAACGCCTCGTACCTCTCCAGGGCGAGTTGAACCCGACCCCAGTCGACCTTCAGGCGAAGGCGTTCGGCGAGGGAGAGTGCCTCCCTGAGAGTGAAACCCGCAGGCAAGTCGGGGAACGCCTTCTGAAGAGACTTCTCGAGCAGCGCGAAGGCGAGCACGGGGTCCTCGACCCGCGGCGTCGCCTCTCCTCTTCTCGCCTTGAAGACACCTAAGATCAGAGAGAGATAAATGAGAATGTCCAGGGGGATCAGGAGGTTCAGCGCAAGAAGGTCAAGCGGCATAGGTGAACGCCCCGTACGAAGGCTTGTAGAGAGCGACCCCCAGGCCCATCCCGTC
Source organism: Nitrososphaerota archaeon (assembly GCA_005877225.1). Lineage (GTDB taxonomy): Archaea > Thermoproteota > Nitrososphaeria > Nitrososphaerales > Gagatemarchaeaceae > TA-13. Next base: position 1,312 of record VBPK01000094.1, on the reverse strand, counting down.
TGAGATCTTGATGGACTCCATCGGCCGCAAGGTCAACCAGACTACCGAGCCCCGCTGGTCCAGGCCGAGGAGCGAAAGTCGGGTCTCCTGGGGAAGGAACAGATATGTGAACACAACCGGTTGCACCTTTACAATTACGGACGAGTTCGGAAGGGTCACTGTCACTGAATTCGGAAAAGAGTACGGAGGGCGCAGAACCTCCAAGAAGAGGGCTGTGCTTTTGTTGACGGGCTGGATCCCAGAGTCTGTTACGGCAGTGATCATTTCCCACGTTGTTAGCCACCCCGATGAATCCCGGTCGACAACCGCGTAGAAGGTTATCGGGTGCAGCTGTCGGGTCGCGAGGACGTCGACCTCGGTAACCTCTCCGGGGAGGATGTTCACGGCCGTCGAAAGGTGGAATCTCTGGTCATTTATCGCGACGGAATACTGACCGGGGTCCAGCGGAAGCTCAAAGGTCCCACTCGAGTTCGTGTGGAAGGTGAGCGCGGCCAGGGCTGGAGAGGTTGCCCCGCGAATCGAAATGTTGACTCCGGATAGCGGAAGGACCCCGGAAAAGCCTCCGGCAAAGCCTCCGAAGCTACCCTGGGTCTTAACCACAATCCTACCCCCGCTGCCTACCTCCGTGTAGTTCCCCCCGAGGTCGATGAATCTCCTTCCCGGACCGATGGCGACCGGGCTGTTGAGCGAGCTGACAGCGCCGCTCAAGAGGAACGAAGAAACGGCAAGGATCAGTAGTAGCCCCGCGCTGGTGAGACGCGCCGTCGAAGTCTTCAACTTCATCCGTTTCATCCTTCTGACCTGTAAAAGTCTTTAGATTCGAAGGTTCTGATTATTTTTCGGGGCATGGGCGCTTAAAGGCTTGGCCAGAATTCTCCGATGCTTTGCAGGCTGTAAAGGCAGTCAGGCAGAACTATCGTCCAACCGAGGAGATTCTCTCTCTTCTGGAGGATTTCCGCTGCATGGTAAACGAATGCGTCAGGATAGGGCTCAAGGAGAATCTAACTTCGATGAAGTCGCTTTCCTTGAAAGCTTACCACCAACTCTCCGCTTATGACACTACCGAAGGGAACTGGAGAGGAATCGGAGTGCAAGGGTTCCCTACGTCACCAGGCCCTCGCTCACGGATTGCTACGGCTTCCGGGTCATCCACCGCCTCGTAAGGCTACCAGTCAGAAAGGGAGAATATTTCTTCATCGTCCTAAACGACCATACGTTGTGCACAATCTCGGGTCGTACACCGAGGTCTCTGACACTCACAGCAAACGGTCTCAGCATCTGCCTCTCAAAAGAAGATGCAGAAATCGAGCCC
>VBPK01000093.1 GCA_005877225.1 Nitrososphaerota archaeon | reverse complement strand
CACCTGCCTCGTTCGGGCCGGCTTCACACCCCTCGCCTACAACGCGACGGTGGGTTGGACCTACACGCTGAACGCGCAGGGTTACGGCACCTGCACCTTCGACCACTGGGATGACGGGACTACGAGTCCTTTCAGGACGATTGTCGCACCTTCGATGGACACAACATACACCGCCTACTACTCCGGCACGTGCTGACGCTACCTGCTACGAGTCTCTATCGAGGAACGATTCCGATAGAGTCCAGGCGCGGACAGCGACGATCGTCACCCACTTCCTCTCAGAGAGCCGCCTCTCTAGGCTTTTCCCGCTATGGGTAGGCTCTTGCCGCGTCCGGCCCGGTCAGCCGTGGCGACCTATCCTGAATACGTATCGTGCACACGCCACGCTTTTAACCGCCTTGACGCGCGAGTTCGTCGGTGAAAGAGGAAGATTGAACGAACCCTCGATTCAGGCAGTAGGTCTCACAAAGAGATACGGATCCTTCACCGCCCTCGACAGCTTGAACCTGAACGTCGAGGGGTCGAAGTGCGTGGGTTTCTTGGGGCCCAACGGCGCCGGGAAGACGACCACTCTAAAGCTGTTCACTGACCTCATTAGGGCTTCCTCGGGGGAGGCCCTTGTAAACGGCGTCAACGTGCACACTCGGAAGAAGAAGGCCCTCGAGTCGGTTGGCACCCTGATCGAGACGCCCGAGATCTACCCTTCGCTGACTCCGAGAGAGGCGCTCAGTATGGTCGCAGAGACCAGGGGGGTACCCGCCGCAGAGCGGAAAAAGAGAATCGAGGATGTAGTCACCGAGGTTCGGATGGATGAGTGGGTCGACAAAAGGGTGGGGAAGTTCTCGAAGGGAATGAAGCAGAGAATAAACATCGCCGCGGCGTTGCTGAGCGACCCGAGGATCTTCCTGCTGGACGAGCCGTCAACCGGGCTCGACCCGCGGGGGATGAGCGAGGTGAGGGACATTGTGAAGTCACTGAAGGGCAAACAACGTCTAATCTTCATGAGCTCGCACCTCCTGAGCGAGGTGACCGACATCTGCGACGAGGTCGCGATGATCGACCACGGAAAGCTGCTCGTCTACGACACTCTTTCCAACGTGACAAGCAGATTCTCGGGAGGCGAGAACATCGTCGAGGTAGGATTTCTTCGCCCTCTCGACGGAGGCGTCAACGGGAGGATTGCTTCGGGAGTTCCCGGAGTAACCTCGGCCGAAAGGGTGGACGATAGAACCCTGAGGATAAGGTTCAACGGGGGGGCGAGCACCCAGGAGAGACTCCTCTCTAACCTGGTGGGAATGAACCTGGGAGTAATCAGCTACAAACCCGCTTCCTCGGCCCTCGAAGACGTCTATCTCAGCCTCATCAAGGACACGAAGTGATCAGAGTGAATTCGACCGAAGTCGCTTCAAAAAATCAGGTTCCCGGCAGTCTAACGCAGGTTGGCGTCACCATGAAGTACACCTTCCTTGATTACCTCAGGTCTAGAAGGTTCTTCATACTTCTGGTGATCGTGCTTCTGATAAGTGCCATCCTGACCATTGTAGTCGGCTACTATCGTCCAGCGAGTTTTCTCACTTCCGGGTTGTCCTTCTACTCGAGCTGGTGGGGCACCTCCGCGGTCTTCCTCGTCGCGCTATTCGGGATCTTTTTCGGAGGAGACGCGATCTCGGGAGAGTTTCAGAACAGGACAGGCTACTTCTCACTGCCCCATCCCATCAGAAGGTCGTCTGTCTATGCTGGAAAGTGGCTGGCTGCTCTCCTCGCCTCGTCGATGATCCTGGTTGTCTTCACGGCGATTACCCTCGGCAACGGGGCCTACTACTTCGGCATGAGTGTTCCTTATCAATTCGGTGAATCCGTCCTCCTCGCGTGGTTCTACCTCGTCGCTGTGCTCGGGTTCACCTTCTTCTTCAGCTCCCTCTTCAAGAGCACCTCGTACTCCATCCTAGTCACAGCGGTCCTCTTCCTCTTCGCGTTCAATCTCATTGAGACGCTCGTCGCGAACCTTGTGCAGATAGAGCCTTGGTTCATCCTTACGTATGGCGCACAGATAATAGGCAGCGTCCTGAGCACCGAGTACCCCGCCCATACCACCACGGTGCGAGGGTTTGGGCCCAACGGGCCCACTCTGACCCTATACAATGCGACAATCCCTGAGGGGCTGGCGATAATTGCGGCCTACTTCATCGTCACCGCGGCTCTCGGCTTGATACTCTTCGAAAGGAAGGAGTTTACCTGACAGGAGAGTTCGTTGGAGGAAGGAAAGCTGATTCCTCCACGCTCCGAGATGCAGTATCGAGTCGTTCCAAACGTTCGGTCCTGAGATATTTCACTCCAGAATCAACGACGAAGGTCTCTACTGAGGAAGCCCTCGCCCGGCTTCCGAGAATACTCGGACGGAGTCAGGCTCGACCTTGCCCCGTAGACCTACCCCCGTCCGCAATTCTAGGAGGAGCCTGGCAATCGTGTAAAGCAGCAGTAGGATGAAAACAAGCTCCACGATTTTTCCACTTGAGGAGACTAGTATCACGCTCCCGATGGCTGCTCCGACCACCGAGCCGGTTCCCATCGCCGCGGCTACCCTGAGACCCTCACGGGTAACGAAACCCATCACCTTGTGCTTCCAGAGGGCAACAATGACAGTCGGGAGTGAAACCAGCTGGCTTGTGGTTCCCGCGACCTTGATGCCGAGCCCGAAGAGGAAGACAAGCACAGGTATGCGGTACTCGCCTCCCGCGACACCCACGGCGCCCGAGATCACGCCGACCAGAAGCCCGAAGAAGGCGGCCGTCGGTAGCTCAAGAATCGATGGAATCGATCCGAAGGAGAAGCTCACCCCGCCGAGCAAATCCAGAACAAGACGTGCCACGACCAGGGAGAGGATCAAAGCTATCGCCGCCTTAAGCCTCCTCTCCGATAATCGGTGGCTCAGAACTGAGCCGGCGTAGGCGCCCATCAGTGAGCCCACTATCATCGCCGCACCAATAGTAATAGCATCCAGCGTCACGAATCCGGCCTGCACCCTCAGAGCGAAGCTCACCGCCGAGGTGGCGAAACTGATGATTAGGTTAGCTACTATCGCGTCGTTCAGGGGAACCCTGATGGCGTAGAGGATGAACGGGATGCGTTCTTCAGCCCCACCCAACCCGACGAGACCCGCAAGGACTCCCGTGAATAGTCCGGAACCCAAGGAGATTAGGACGAACCGCGCATCCGTTCTACGGGATTCCACCACAATCCGAGAAGTGTGAGCGTATTTCAGGCTACTATCGCGGTCAAGTCTCCTCTGGCCGAGTGGGCTTCGAGGCCCGCCTAAGCCCATACCCGAGGGCGCGGTCGGCTGTAATGTGGCCGAGCCAACCGAAGATTGGCCAGTAGATCCCCGTCAGGAAGAGCCAAGAGGCTGCGAAGGCCACACCCCACACAAGAACTGTATGGAATAGGTTGTAGAGGTCGGCGCCCCAGCCAGGCCACTCCCTCCGTTTCGACGAGGCGCCAATCGGGATGAAGGCGGCCAAGTCGGGGAGGACGGCCCAGAATATCGTCTGTAGCCAATCCAGTCCGCCGAGATACAGGGATCGCCAAATCAGGTACCCTATTAGCGCGAGCGTGACCGCGGCGTACTCCGCCCTGTAGAGGGTAGACCTGGCATCCTGAAAGTCCGGACCGAACTTCGGGTTACCAGACAAGTTTCTTCACACCTCTCACTTTGTTTCGCCAAGAATTCCTTCTCGGAGCTCAGGACTTGCTCTCCAGGTGCGCCGCGAGCTTTATCAGGCGCGTCGTTCCCGCGCTCGGCATTACCGTTACGAGGTCCTTCGCTCCCACCCTGACGCCTCTACGGTCCTCCGTCACGCCGTAGAGCCTCGCATCAGCCTCGCGGACCAGCCTGACTGTGACCCTGCTCTCCCAAGGAACGGTGTACCTCAGGGGCTGCAGGGACGAACCGTCCCTCGAGGTGAACGTCGGGACGATGTGACAGACGCCAACCTCGTCATCGCCGATGATCGTGTAACGGCTGCTCTCCAGCCAGTCCCCCGTCTTGATCTTATCGGGGTAGGAGTAGTACCCCGTCGAGCCTGCCCTCGTGCAGATCGCGACACCGTCTCCAATCGCCGATTCGCCAAAGGATTGACCCCCGCTCACCTCGACTCTGTACCTGAGGCCGTTGCTCTCAATGCCCCTCTGCAGATAGACGTCCGTGAAGACCTCCCCCAGCTTTCTTCCGTTCTTGCGCACCTCGAGCCGCTTGTGTCTCACGACGGTGTATCTTCCGTCGCGAATACCGATGAGCGCGTTCTCGAGTTCGTCGAAGTAGGTCTCGGCGAGAAAGGCCTTTGAGCCCGTCGCCTGGGCCGACCTCACGCCCACGAAGAGGAGGGGGATGTTCTGCATCCTTCCGTAGTAGCTGAAGACACCATCCCCCCCGATTACTACGCCAATATCCGGGTTCTCTGTCGAGAATTTCAGACCCGCCCCCCTGAGGACATCCCTTACCTCTCCGATGGAGATTTTGGGTCTCTCGTGGTCCAGGAGTACCGTAGCCCTCAAGCGTCAGCCTCCGCTTGACATGTACTCGAGGATGCTTCCCTGCGCCTTCTCCCTCCCCCTCGCTTCGTCCTTCGAGTCGATGTACCTTGTCGCTCGCTCCCTGACTTCGAGCTGCTGTGGAGAAGCCTCCCCGAGCATCTGAAGCATCTTGAGCGAATTCTCCACGGCGAACCCGTGAAAATGATTGTTGAAGTAACCATAGACACGCTTGACCTTCTTCGCCACGTCCTTCACCTTCGGGACCCATGGGGTGAGCTCCTTCTCGCTGTACCTGTAGTTGTACCAGGGGCGGCTGCCTCTTCCGTGCCATCTGACGAATGCGAAGTCGGCGGTCACGACGGGGTCGGGGGGGAGGAGAGGCTCGTCAACGATTGTGTTCGCCACGTTGTGCTCCGTCAGCATCTCCCAGACCGACTGTTTCAGCCAAGACGGGTGCCGAAACTCGATCGCGAAGATGATGTCTTCGGGGATAATCTCTAGGAATCTCCTGACTCTCTCGCCGTCCCTCTCCTGGGTGCAGCTGGGGGGGAGCTGGATGAGAAGGGGGCCTAACTTCCCGCTCGCGATCAGGGGTTTCATCAGTCCGAGAAAGCGCAGCAGGTCTGCCTCGGCCCCCTTTTCGACGTCTAGCACCTTGTCGTGGGTGATGGCCCTGGGCAACTTCGCCGAGAAGACGAACCCCTTAGGGGTGTTCCGAGCCCAGCCATGAACGAGCCCCTTGCTCGGATATGCGTAGAAGGTCGAGTCTACTTCGACTGTGTTGAAGACCTTGGAGTAGTACGAGAGCTTGTTCGTGTTGCCCGAGGGATAGAAGACGCCACTCCACTCATTGTAGGACCAGCCCGAGGTCCCCACGTAGAGCTCTGCCATCAGTCCTCGGTGAAACTTGATTCTCACTCGATTTAAGTTGATGGGTGGAGATTCAGCAGCTCGCGGGGGGTCCACGTGACAAGACTGAACTCGTGCTTCGTGCGCATCCTCTTCCGCCGTACTCTTATCTCATCCTTCG